>JAGREF010000128.1 GCA_020446665.1 Sphingomonadaceae bacterium | reverse complement strand
CAGCACGGGTAAAGCCCAGCGCATCGCCAATCGCTCCCCCGGCAAACTGCACTCCGTCCAGCCCGCTGAGTTCGAAGCCGGACACACCGCCCTTGCCAAGGTCCTGGAGGACCCGCGTGACCAGTTCGCCACCCGGGCCGCCCTCGCCATTGGCGCTGACGCTGACCCGGTTGGCGGTGAAGACGCCGCCATCAATGTTGAAGATCACATCGCCGCCAATGCCGATCCCGCCATCACCTTCAAACGTGCCGGAGCCACCCTCGACATCGAAGAAAATCGACCCGTCACTGGAGGCAAAGAGCGACCCAAGTGACATGAAGCCACCTGCGCCGCGCACGGTCACATTGATCACCCCACCCTGGCCAATGCCAAGAGATGTCGGGTCATTGACATCGCCGCCGGTTCCGCCGCGGCCGCTGGAATCAAGCGATGATGTGCCGCTGACATTGAAGGAGGCATTATCGACAAGGACCGTGATGGTACCACCGCTGCCGTTCCCTGCGCTTCCATCCGCACCGGTCCCACTGGCATCGAGGAACATGCTGCTACCAGTGAAAGTACCGCCATTCAGGACCGTCAGCGTGATATCACCGCCGACGAAATCCAGACCTTCCCCAATCGTCCCAAAGGAAAAACCGCTCGGCGCGGCGACCGCATCGATAAACAAGCCATCGAAGCTGAAGCTGCTGGCGTCGACTGTTATATCAACCGAGCCAGCCGTCGTGGCGACTGTGTCAGAGCCACGGCCTGCCCCGGTATCAATGAAAATATCGCCCAGGACTGTGAAGCCGCCGCTGGTCCCGGTGTTGCGGGCAGACAGCGAAACAGACGGACCGGTCGGATCGGTGGTCGCGCCGCGCGTATGGGCAGAAATGTCGAGGCCCGTGTTGATGAGCAAGACGCTGTCAGTGTTCGACACCGCGATATTAACGGTCCCGCGCTGCGCTTGCCCGCGCGTGCTGTTGCCAAACTCGTCGAACGAGTCCCGCGCCTCAGAGTTTGATGAAACACTCAGGGAATCAATATTATGGAAGCCACCCGTAACGTTGATGCTGACATTACCGGCAACGCCATCATTGCTTTGTGCACTGGCAGAATCAGTTCCGGTCGAAGCGATTCCGTCCGTTGTGATTGCTACTGCGCCAAGGTTGAGGTTACCGCCTGACAGGTTGAGCGTTACATTGCCGCCAGTCCCGTCCGATCCGATCAGGCCGGCGCCATTGCCACCGATCTTGCCGTCCGTGGAGCTGAGGGTCCCGGCATTGAATTCAGTGAGCCCGGTAACATTGAACGAACCGGAACTCACGGCCACGGTAATGTCGCCTGCAGTGGCGCTGCCGTTCTGGCTTTCACCCTTGCCGCCTTGCGCAGATGTATCGACAGTCAGGTTACCACCCACAGTGATAATTCCCTGGTCGCGAGTAGTGATGGACACTGAACCTGCGACTGCATCTTCGCCAATGCCTGTGCCGCCATTATTGCGGATGATGAAGAAATCATCGCGCCCGCTTGCACTGGCATCCAGCGTCAGGTTGCCGCTGACATTTATTGTACCCGGATCAAGGACTGCCGCGGGATCGCCAGCCGCAACGACATTGATAGTGCCTCCACGGGCCTGGTCTGCCCCGGCTCGCAACGTCACATCGCCTGCGAAATCAAGGCTGGATGTCGCCGCTGCGCCGAAATTGAGTGTGCCGTCTGCCGTCAGGTCAAGCGAATAGCCGCCCAGTGCATCGCTACCGCTGGTGAGAACGTCACCATTGGTCATGACCATGTTCAGGTCGCCGCTGGCATAGGCGGTCAGATTTGAATTGATCTGGCCAGCCCCGAAACTGATGCCGGCATTGCTGACGGCATTGGCGGTATCAACCGTGACTTGCGGATTGAGCGCAGAACCGCGGGTCGATACATTGGCTCCGGCGCTCAGGATGATTTCGCCATTTGTACCCTGCGATGCACTGGCCGCCGGCTGGTAACCGATATCGCCACCCACCAGCATCGTGATCGCGTCATTCTTGGGCACGGCGACAAGGTAGATCGCCTGGTTATCGGCATCCGTAACAGTGCCGAAAGCGCCAACCGTATCAATGGAAGCAGGGCCAGTGGTGGTGCCATCATGAACCACGCCATTGGCGTCTTCCGAACCCACTGTAATGGCAATGTCAAACAGGCCATTATTGATCGTCAGCTGGCCCTGTTCAGCCCCGACATAGGCGACAGACCCGTTGACGGTGACAGTTCCCGATTGCTGCACGCGCGGCGCGAACATAGCGACATAGCTGCCATCATTGAGCGCATTGATCGCTGCGCCGCCTTGCACGATGATCGAACAGTCAGCCTGCGAAACGGCGCCGAAATTCATGACTGAACCGCCGCCATCAATGCTCGACAGGTCGCTGGTGGTCAGCACCAGGCTGCCAACATTGAACACGCCGCTGCTGCTGATCAGAATACCGCCGGGGCTGTAGAACCAGACATTCCCGCCAATCGGCCCGGCATCGCTCAACCGGCTGGTGACAGTCCCGGCAAAGGCTATACCGCGATAGACGCCGGAGGCATTTGGTGTCGAAAAAATGCGGTTGAGAACGGTGTAGTCGCTGCCTGCACCAATGAACTCCAGCTCAGTCCCGGCGGGCAGGAAATTGACGTAGTCCGTAGTGCTATCGACCGTGGCAGTGTCAAATGTCTGCCAGTTGATGATCGCTTGCGGCGTGGTCACTTCCACCTGATCGCGCGTTGCGCCGCGATTGATGTTCACCGTGCCATTGGCAATGGTGGGGGTGCCCTGTGCAGAGACGGTTCCATTGGCGCGCGGTGCCACGGAAACGACAGCCTGAGCGCGGGCCTGCTGCGCAGCAGCGAAGGTCGCGATCGCAACTGCGCCTGCAATCATGGAGCCTTGCACCAGCCAGCGCTGGCGCCCCGGTCGCCGGTGTTTGCGATTTGCCGTTTTTGCGGTGTTGGTCATTACCATCATCATGTCCTCTCCGCCCCGCGCAGGCGGTAAGTAGTCAAATCAACGATTATTCGGAGCCAGTTGGACAGTCAGCGTCGCCAGCAATCTTGCATCACCCCGCGTCAATGCGAAGGGGGGGCGCTCCAGCGGGACGGTCCCTGTCACATCGAGATAGGCACGGCGGCCAATTGTCGCCCGCAAACCCGCACCAGCAGACGTCAGCGTTTGCGGATCACCCGGGATATTCTTTGTCCACACCCGGATGTGATCGACAAAGGCATAGGGCTGCCAGGCGATGGCCCTGCCCTCATCGGGGATGAGCGAACCATAGGCGATTTCGCCCTGGATACCGATGCCGCTATCGCCGATGACCGTGCCCGGATCATAGCCACGCCCGACCGTGTAATTGCCGCCGGAGAATTGTTCATAGCTAAACAGCGCATCACCGGAATACTGGAAGCGTGGACGCAAGGTGAACTTGACCAGCGGTGTTGGCCGCCAGTCCATCTGTGCTTCACCACGAAGGATGAAAGAGGTCGGGTCCCCGTCAAACCGACTGGGAGGGATCGCCCCGGGCGCAGTGCAATTGACGAACGCGACCCCGCAACCCTCGCTCGCCCCGAAGACGGAAAGGCCCTGCCGCGCCTCAAGCGAAGCGCCAAAGGCCAGCCGTGGCTCAGCTGCACTATAGCCATCGCGGCCAAGAATGCTGTCTTCATCAATCACGCTGAGATCGGCGCGGATCCAGCCGACCCGCAAACTGTCAGTCGACAGCGGCAGGCCGGAGAAATCCGTATCCTGATCAATCAGGTCAAACCCTGCTGAACCATATAGGTTGAAGGCCTGCGAACGGACAAAGGGATAGGTCGCGCGGATACTGGCAATCAGCGTTTCGGAATCGAACAGGTTCGGCCCCGGTACATCCGGTTTGCTCCACGCATAGGTGCCATCCAGCCCCAGCGTCAGCCCCTCTCCCCCCACACGGAATTCATGGCTGGCCTGGATGACCTGCTGCTCCTTGAACTCCGCGGTGGTATAGGCGCTTAGCGTGGTTTCATCCCCTGCCCCTGTCAGTCCGTTAAACCGCGCCCGCAGCATACCGCCAAAGCGGCCCACCGATCTGGAACCATAATTCTGCACGCTGGCATCAAGGTAGAACGCGGTGCGCTGGACATTGAACACGCCGATCACTTCGCCCGGCTGGGCACCGGCACCACGCGGCGCAGGCTGCAGCGTCAGCCGCACATCCAGCCCCGGAATGTCACGCGCCAGCAACAGATAGCGTTCGGCATCCTGGATATTGAACACCGGCTGTCCTGCCAGCTTGTCGAGATATTTCTGCAGCTGGCCACCCGACGGGCCAGGATCGCCGCGTACCTGCACCCCGGTCATCCGCGCGAGGATCACGTCAAAGCGCACCACGCCATCGCCGATGGTCTGGGCCGGCACCTGCACGGCGGCGAGATAGCCCGCCTGGCGTAGCGCAGTGGCGGCGCGGTCACGGATTTCACACACCGCCGCCACGGGTAATTCCTGGCCGACCTGGCCCCGCCAGGCATCATCAACCACGCCGGCGGGCAAGCTGTCGAGGCCAGAAAACTGCGCCTCTCTCAGGGTAAAGCGCAAATCAGCAAAGTCGGGATTGGCGAGCGGACAAGGCGCGCGCTCCACCTGTCCTTCGATCGAGAGCGCCTGCCCCCTCTGCCGCAATTGCTGGTCCAGCCTGTCGCGCTGGATTTCCTCTCGCGTGGGGGCCTGGGCCAGCGCCATCGGGGCAAGCAGGACAGAGCCAGCAAGCGCAACGCCTGCGGGGACAAGGATTTTGGTTATGACTTTATGCAAGGGCGCGCTCATAGTTTTCAATTCCGGGCCTGGGAGTTGCCGCCGCCAATACCGCTGACAGGTTGGGCATTTGCCGTGGCCGGTGCGGGATCAGTCAGCAGCGGGCGGGCGGCATCGCCGATGATGGCGAAACCAGCCCAATAATAGGGGTGCGAGGTATTCGGCTGGTCCATCAGCGTGCGGCGCGAAGCAGCCAACGCATCGCCGACATCGCGATTGCGACCTTGCCGGAACATCTCGTTCATCAGCCGCTCGGTCGCATCAAATTCGTCCGGCGCGGGCCAATGGCTGGCGAGGACGGAGCGCCCCCCTGCCCCGATAAAGGCGCGCACCAGCCCATCCAGTGCAGTCCCGCCACCGCTGGCAATCCCGGCTTCGCGGGTGGCTTCGACACTGGCCTTGCCTGCCGTATCGCAGGCCGAAAGGATCACGATATCGGCATCGAGGTCGAGATCGAAGATTTCCTGGAAAGACAGCAGCCCATCCGACCCCTCCCCACCAAACGAAGTCAGCAAGGCAGGCCGCGCCGGACAGGATGACCGGGGTGCCGTAACCAGCCCATGCGTTGCGAAGTGGAGCACACGGTACTGATCCATGTCTTGCTTCGCCATGATTGCGCTGTCGGAAAAGCCCGCCCCGGTTATCAGCTGCGTACGTTCGCCCCCAATAATGGCGCTGGCATTGACCAGCTCTGCATCATCAATCGGGCGGTTCCATTCCGCAGTGCTCCAGCCGCAGGCATTGCCGCCCGAAACCAGCGTGGAGGCGATGGCTGGCGGCGGGCTGTCGCCAATGGGTTCATTCTTGCCCAAACCAAGATATTCCTGCGAAGCGGAGGAGCGATCGGCCATGCGTGCATCGACAAAAGCCTGCGCAGACACGGCCGTGCTAACCATCCGGTCCCGCCCGAACCAGTTCACCCCGGTGAAATCAAACGCATCACCGCCATCCTCAATCCGCTGGAGATAACGCTCGACCGAGGCATCATCTGCCACCAGCAATTCAACTGGCAGGCGCAGCATCGCCCCGTCCGGTTCGAACACGAGGTGCTTCACGCCCTGCAGCCGGTCAGCAACCGGACCGAACAGCAATGTGTAAAGCTCGCGGCCAGCCTCAATGTCATAGGGATAGGTCAGGTACTGGCCGCCCTCAAAGACCGAGATCGAAGCCCGCAGCAGGTCTACCTTCAGTTCAAGGTCTTCTGCCGAAACCTCCACTGGCCATGCCAGCGCCGTGTCCTTGTCCGCGTAAAACATGAACAGCGAATTCCCGACCACGGCGAGCCGCGCATAGGCTTCACCCGGCTGCAGGTTGGAGCGGAAGTCGGTTAGCGAAAGAGAGCGTGGCGCGACCACACGATATTGCGGATATTTCGCCAGCGCCGCCTGAGTGCGCTGTTGCTGCTGCTCCATTTCCTCGATCCGGCCCTGCAGCTCTTCCCGTGCCTGCCGCACCGGCCCGGTCTGCTCTTCGCGGCCCAGCGAAACATAGCGAATGCGTGCGCGCTCGATCTCGCGCGTCAGGTCGGTCGATTGGCGAAACAACCGTGCTGCCTCGTCATTGCGGGCACTGAGTTCGCGGGCAAGGATAGCCTGCGTTTCCGCAACGCCGGGTCGGACAAGTATCTGCGTTGCTTCGAAGAAATCATCGGCTGCAGCGCCATCTGCCCCCACTTGCGGAGCCAGCCGGCGGAAATAGGGGGCGAGCTGGTTGGAAAATCCTGTTGCAGCATCGCCTTTGCCCACGGCGCGGCTGACGATCTCGCGATAGATTGCCATGCCTTCTTCTTCGCGGCCATTGCGCAGCAGCATTGCACCTAGCCGCGCCTTCGCCCCGCTGACAGCGCGGCGATCCGGATATTGGGCCTGGAGGATGTCGATAGAATTGAGCAAATAGCTCTCTGCCGTAGCAAGGTCGCCTTCACCTTCTGCGATCAGCGCCAGTTCACCCAACACTTGCGAGCGCAGCCGCGCAATCGAGATTACCCTGCCGTCACGCACGGAAATCGCCTGGGCGTAGGAATCGAGCAGTGCCGACCGGGCCGCATCCTTGTTGCCAGAAAGGCGCAAGGCCGTGCCTTTAAGCTGCAACGCCTGCGCATCAATGATGGTCGCACGTTCCAGCTTGCTCAGCTTCACTTCATCGACGAAGCCCAGCAATCCTTCTCCCGCACCATCACCATTGATCCGGGCAGCGATTGGCGCGCTGATTTCCAGCCGTCCGGCCATCGCTTCCGCGCTTGGCAGGCCCGCAGTGATGGGGCGCGCCAGTCGCTCGATCGCTTCGGGATAAAATCCCTGGTTGAGCAAATGGATCGCCTCAAAATTGCGCTGCAAGCGTGCTGCGACTGGATCGCTGGCCGTAAGCGGCTCTGCCTTCACGAACAGCCGGTCGGCCTCGGCGAATTCGCCCAGATTGGATTTCTGCAAGGCCCGGTTGACGAGGAATTCACCCGGATTGATATCGGCTTCCTCGTCGCCTGCCAGCCGCTGCTCCAGCGTTTCGAAATAGGCGGCAGCTTCTGCATATTCCCCGCCGAGATTGCGACGATACCCCTCCGCCATGGCCTGGCTCGGTTCCAGCGTGGCGGCCTGGATACGGGCAAAGGCGAAAGGATCACTGACAGACGTGGTCGCAACATCAATCACGCCCGGCGCGATCCGATTCTCCAGTACCGAGCGCATCGCCAGCGCAGTCGCGCTGTCATAGGCTGAGAAACCCTCTGCTACATAGGTTACATCACCTTGCTGCACGCGGTAGATAGACCAGCCCAGTTCCGTCCCGCTGATGCGGCAAAGCTGGCGGCTGGCAACGCCATCCAGAGCCGCAGCAGTGGTTGCGCTGGCCGGACAGTCTACCGGCTGGCGGCGGAGCGGAGCGATCCGGCCAAGCGGGTCACCCACATCATCCTTGAAAGCATATATAGTGGAAACCGGCTGCGCGCTGTCGCGGCAGACAACGGCCCAGGCGCGATCGAACATGGATTGACGGGCCTTGTTCTCAAGGCTGCGATCCTGAACCTGGCACAAAATGCCTTCAGCGCTGCCAATCGGAAAAGAATCCCGCAGTAGGACCGGCCGCTCCTGCGCGGCAAGTGACGCAGGAGTTATTATGGGTGCGGCAAGGGCCGACACGAGTAGTAGTGGACGCAATCGCACGGTCCGAATCCCCCAGCCTGAAAGCGGAAACGCGATATGCGCCCCGCCAGACGATTCTCACCGACCCGCTTCTTGTTTTTGCTTATGGGAAAACCCTAGACCCGCGCGCGGGGGGAGTCATTGTATAATATGGACAAAAACCCGGTCCGTCCGCCGGTGGGACAAATGCGCTCTAGAAGCCTTTGAATTCGACCACTTCATCCAGCGGTGCCCGGTCGACGGCGAAGCCGTTTATCGCAGCGGATGGATCGGCATAGCCAATCGACAGACCGCAAAAGAGGATATGATCGTCAGGGATTGAAATCGTGTTGCGGATCACGCTGTGGTATAATGACCAGGCTTCCTGAGCGCAGCTGTCCAGCCCCTCTTCCCGGAGCAACAGCATGAGCGTTTGCAGCCACATGCCGACATCGCTCCATTGCGGCGAACCCATGAAGCGCGGGAAGTGAACAAGCATGAGAACAGGCGCATCGAACGCCCTGAAATTGCGGGCGAACTGGATCATGCGGCCCGTCTTGTCCTCGCGCGTTACGCCCAATGCGGCATACATGTCTTCCCCCACTTTGTAGCGGCGGCTGCGATAGGGTTCCGCGAGACCCTCGGGATAGACAGCATATTCCGTATCGCCGCCCATGGCGCCCCTGGGCAACTCAGCGGACACGGCATCAATCAGTTGAGCGAGCGGTTCGCCGGTCAGGATTTGTGCATGCCAGGGCTGCAGATTCCCGCCGGATGGGGCGTGCTGCGCCTTGGCCAGCACGCGCTCCAGCACCGCACGATCAACTGGCTGGCTGGTAAAGGCGCGGATCGAACGGCGGCTTTCAACCGCCTGGGATACAGTCATGCTCATGGGACACGACCTAAAGAAAAGGGCGAGGCTGTAAAGCCCCGCCCC
>JAGREF010000127.1 GCA_020446665.1 Sphingomonadaceae bacterium | reverse complement strand
CCCCTCCCCTGAAGAGGAGGGGCTAAAACGTGATAAAACGGATCAAACCAGCCGCGATTGTGCCAGCGCAGCTTCGATAAAGCCGGAAAAGAGCGGATGCGGATCGAAGGGTTTGCTCTTCAACTCGGGGTGGAACTGCACCCCGATGAACCAGGGATGGTCGGGCCGCTCGACGATTTCAGGCAAGAGCCCGTCAGGCGACATGCCCGAGAAAATCAGCCCGCCCGCTTCCAGCCGCTCCATATAGGCGCCGTTGACTTCGTAGCGGTGGCGGTGGCGTTCGGAGATCGACGTGCTGCCGCCATAGACGCCCGAAACATGGCTGTTGGCGGTCAGCCTCGCTTCATAGGCGCCCAGCCGCATGGTCCCGCCGAGATCGGTTTCGGCCCCGCGTTTCTGCAGGCCTTCCTTGCTCATCCACTCCGTGATGATGCCCACAACCGGATCGCTGGTATCGCCGAATTCGGTCGAACTGGCACCTTCAATGCCCACCAGCCGCGCACCTTCGACACAGGCCATCTGCATCCCCAGACAAATGCCGAAGAAGGGCACTTTGCGTTCACGGGCGAAGCGGACGCTGGCAATCTTGCCTTCCGATCCGCGCACGCCAAAGCCGCCGGGGACGAGAATGCCGTGCATGGGCTCCAGCTGCGCCGTAATATCGGCATCATCCTGCTCGAATATTTCGGCGTCGATCCACTTGATGTTGACCTTGACCCGATTGGCCATGCCGCCATGGACCAGCGCTTCATTGAGCGACTTATAGGCATCGGGCAGGCCGACATATTTGCCGACCACGCCAATGGTCACTTCGCCTTCCGCATTTTCGTAGCGGTCGAGAATGTCATACCAGCGCGACAGGTCAGGCGCTGGCGCATCGGTAATACCGAATCCGCGCAGCACTTCATCATCCAGCCCTTCGGCATGATATTGCAGCGGCACGGCATAGATCGAGCTGGCATCCAGCGCAGGGATCACGGCTTCCTTGCGCACATTGCAGAAATTGGCGATTTTCTGGCGCTCGCCATCGGGGATCGGGTGTTCCGCGCGGCACAGCAACAAGTCAGGCTTGATCCCCAGGCTCGCCAGTTCGCGCACGGAATGCTGCGTCGGCTTGGTCTTCAGCTCACCCGCTGCCGAAATATAGGGCACCAGCGTAACATGGACGCTGAGCGTCTGGTTCGGCTCCAGCTCGTTCCTGAGCTGGCGGATCGCCTCCATGAAAGGCAGCGATTCGATATCGCCCACCGTTCCGCCGATTTCGCACAGGATGAAATCATGGTCGCCCTGATCGGCCAGCGCGAAGTGCTTGATCGCATCGGTCACATGCGGGATCACCTGCACCGTGGCGCCGAGATAATCGCCGCGCCGTTCCTTGGCGATGATGTCCTGATAGACCCGGCCCGAGGTGATGTTGTCGCCCTGATGCGCGGATACGCCGGTGAAGCGTTCGTAATGGCCGAGATCGAGGTCGGTTTCCGCCCCGTCATCGGTCACATAGACCTCGCCATGCTGATAGGGGCTCATCGTGCCCGGATCGACATTCAGATAGGGATCAAACTTGCGGATGCGGACCTTGAAGCCGCGCGCCTGCAGCAACGCGCCAAGCGATGCCGCCATGAGACCTTTGCCGAGCGAGGAGACCACGCCGCCGGT
>JAGREF010000126.1 GCA_020446665.1 Sphingomonadaceae bacterium | reverse complement strand
CAAGGACATGATCGCGGTGGGCGGCTTCAAGGTCTTCCCCAGCCAGGTCGAAGATGTGCTGCTGGAAAATCCAGCGGTGAAGGAAGCGCTGGTGATCGGTGTGCCCGATGACTATCTCGGCGAAGTGCCGCGCGCCTATGTCACTCTGACAGAACCGGGTTCAACCGACGGTGACGCGCTAAAGGACTGGCTCAACGCGAAAATCGGCAAGCATGAACGGGTGGATCAGGTGGTGATCCGCGACACTCTGCCCAAGACGCTGATCGGCAAGCTGGACCGCAAGGCCCTGCGCGCTGAGGTTCTCTAGCGAACTGGCTCAGTTATTGAGGATCAGGACCGATTCGTCGCCTTGCCTTGCGGCGGGCGCAGCGGTCTTGCCCGGCACACGGTGGGCAAAGCGGCCATCCACTTCGGCACCCTGTTCAATGGTCAGCGCATCATAATGCACATCGCCTTCGATGCGGGCGGATTTCAGCACTACCAGATCGCGGGCAGTGATCGAACCGGTCACCTTGCCTGCCAGCCGCGCGCTTTCCGCGGTGATGGCGCCCTGAATGACGGAGCTTTCACCCTGCACCAGTGAGGCACAAGTGATGTCGCCTTCGATCGTGCCGTCGACATGCAGATCAGCCGAAGCGGAGATGTCGCCGGTGATCTTCACATCGGCGCCGATCACGGAAAAGGTCGAATTGCTGGCCATCGGTCTAGCCCTCGCTACCGGCGCTGCGTTCGGCGCGGATTTCTTTGAGAACATCGGGGGCTGCCTCCAGGAAGGTGCGCGGGTTGACCGCGCGTTCATTGATACGCACCTCGAAATGGAGGTGAGGGCCGGTGGAACGGCCCGTGCTGCCAATCGCGCCGATCACGTCACCCGCGGCGACTTCCTGCCCGACAGTGGAATTGAACCGCGACATATGGGCATAGCGGGTCATCAAACCGTTACCGTGGCTGATTTCCACGACATTGCCATAGCCGGACTTGCGGCCGACAAAGCTTACCGTGCCCTTGGCAGCGGCATAGATCGGTGCGCCCATCGGGCCTTTGAAGTCCAGCCCGCTATGCATGGTGGCGGCCCCGGTGAAGGGATCGCGGCGATAGCCATAGCTGGAGGTGACCATCATGACATTGGCGGGCAGCACCTGCGGCACTGATTCCAGCCCGCTTTCCAGCGCTTCCATCCGGGCGAGGCTGAGGCCAAGCCGTTCAAAGCGCGGATCAATACGCGCCTGCTTGCTGCCGAAAATGCCTTCAAAGGGGCCACCCATTGCCTCGGTCGAAGCGTTTTGCAGCATGGCTTCGGGGTTGAGGCCCAGCTTGCGGATGGCTTGTTCAGCGCGGCGGGCACGGCGATCGGCATAGCGGGTCAGCCGTTCGACATAAGCGATCTGGCGGGCTTCGATGCGGACCAGCGCGGCCGCTTCGGGCATGCTTGCGCTGACCTTGGCGATGGCTTTTTCCGCTTCGCTGGAAGAATCGCTGACGGTTTCTTCCTCCTGCGCGTCTTCGGGCAGGTCCAGCGTTGCTGTCATCTTTTCGATCACGTCCTGGCGACGGACCAGATCCTGCGCCACCTGGTCAATATCATCGCGATAGGCATCGACGCGCTCTTTCGCGCTGGCCACCTGTGCTTCACGCTGGAGCAGCGAGGCGCGGTCAGCCTGTGCGCGATATTGCGACCAGGCCATGCCGGCCATGCTGATGCCCCAGGCCAGCAGCGCCACGAGAATCGCGGCGGCGAGGATCATCTGAATGCGGGAAGAGACCTTGATGAAGCGCACCTGACCCTGCGAGCGCATGAAGAACTCACGGTCAGGAAACATGTCGCGCACACGACGGGACAGTGCGCTGATATTTTCAGATTTAGACAATGCGACCCCACGACTCGACCCGAGCGATTGGGAAAGGCGGCTAACACGGGGGTGCCGGGGGGTCGAATCGACTCGCCCCACTTTGGGGTGAGGCGATGGAGTCACGCGATGAATCGTTTTGTAAGTTTGCGACAGGGGGAATTACCTGTCTGCCGTTAACCAAAGGGAGGGGCAAATCCCGCCCTGACAGATCGATGCGCTGCTGCTACCGGGGCGCCATGGCAAGTGCAGAAGAATCAATTCGCAGCCACGCAATGAGCGGGCAGGAGGCTCAGGCCGTGATTGCGCAAATGGCGCAAGCCGGACGTGCTGCGCAGCGCATATTGGCGCGGATGGATGATCCGGCCAAGGCGCGCGCCCTGCATGCAGCGGCCGCGGCGTTGCGCGAAGATGAAGCCACGATTCTGGCTGCCAATGCGCTGGACGTGGCCGCCGGTGAAGCGCGCGGCCTGACAGGGGCCATGCTGGATCGTTTGCGGCTCGATTCCTCGCGGTTGACCGGCATTGCCGATGCGGTGGATGCGGTGGCTGAATTGCCTGACCCCGTGGGCCAGATCATCGATTCGACCACTCGCCCTAACGGCATGAAATTGCAGCGAATTCGTATCCCGGTCGGGCTGATCGGGATTATCTATGAAAGCCGCCCCAATGTCACCGCCGATGCCGCAGTGCTCTGCGTCCGGTCGGGCAATGCGGCGCTGCTGCGCGGGGGGAGCGAAGCGGTGCATTCCAACCGTGCCATTCACGCCGCGCTGGTACGTGGGCTGGCCGCTGCCGGTGTACCCAAAGCCGCGGTGCAATTGCTGCCTGATCAGGACCGCGCGCTGGTGGGCGCAATGCTCGCAGCGGCGGGCGAAGTGGATATGATCGTGCCGCGCGGGGGCAAAAGCCTGGTTGCGCGGGTACAGGCCGATGCAAGGGTGCCGGTGCTCGCCCATCTCGATGGCATTTGCCACAGCTATGTTCATTCCTCCGCTGATCCGGACATGGCCGTGGAACTGGCACATAACGCCAAACTGCGCCGCACCGGGATTTGCGGGGCGATGGAGACTCTGCTGCTCGACGCAGCTTTCCCCGCCAGCCACCGGGTGGTGGCCGATTTGCTCGATGCAGGCTGCGAATTGCGCGGTGATGCAAGGGCGCAGGCGCTCGATCCGCGTATCCTGCCCGCCAGCGCAGAAGACTGGGACACGGAATATCTCGATGCTATCCTTTCTGTGGCAGTTGTTGACGGGCTGGATGAGGCGCTGGAGCATATTGCGCGTCATTCCTCGGGCCATACCGATGCGATTGTGAGCGACGACGACGCGGTGCGGGAACGTTTTCTGGCGGAAGTCGATTCGGCCATCGTCATGGCCAATGCCTCCAGCCAGTTTGCCGATGGTGGTGAATTCGGGCTGGGCGCGGAAATCGGCATCGCCACGGGCCGCCTCCATGCGCGCGGCCCGGTCGCGCTGGAAGGGCTGACAACCTATAAATGGCAAGTGCGCGGCAGCGGGCAGGCGCGTCCGTAAATGGGCGCAGGCGGTAGCCGCTCCGGTCCGTGGACGGGCCTGCTGGGGGGCAGTTTCAACCCTGCCCATGGCGGCCATCGCAAAGTGACTCTGGCAGCGCTGGAAGCGCTTGCGCTGGATGAGGCATGGTGGCTCGTTTCGCCCGGAAATCCGCTCAAACCGCGTGCGGGCATGGCCCCGCTCCCGGCCCGTTTTGCCTCCGCAGTCAAGCAGGCTCGGCGCGCGCCGATCCGGGTGACGGCCATCGAGCGCGAACTGGGCACGCGCTATACGGTGGATACGCTGCAGGCGCTGCTGCGGCGCTATCCCAGGCGGCGTTTTGTGTGGCTGATGGGTGCGGATAATCTGGCGCAATTCCATCACTGGAAAGACTGGCGAAGGATCGCCCGCTTAATGCCGATTGCGGTGATCGCGCGTCCCGGCTATGATCAGTCTGCTATTGCGAGCCCCGCAATGGTCTGGCTCCGGCGCTATCGCGTGTCGCCTGCCAGTTTTGCAAGCAAGGGCGGAT
>JAGREF010000125.1 GCA_020446665.1 Sphingomonadaceae bacterium | reverse complement strand
TGAATATGAGCGACGCTCTGACCCTGCCGGCCGAGACGCGCGATCGTTCTTGATACGGCGCCCCCCGTGATCTGCGCCCTTACCCCCCTCTCCCCGCTGTCGTTCACGGCGGGCAGGAAGAACCCACCACGATCCACGTTGAAGCAAAGCTGCTCCAGCGCCTGCTCGACACCGGGCACATGATGAACTCCATCGTGATGATCGAACTGGGCAAGGATACCATCCGCACCCTTCCCAAGGACGTCGCCCTGCACCCGGTTACTGACCGCCCGATCCACGCTGATTTCCTGCGCCTTGCGAAGGATGCCAAGGTGGAAGTGCTGGTCCCGGTTGTGTTCGCCAACGAAGAAGCCAGCCCCGGCCTGAAGAAGGGCGGCGTGCTGAACGTGGTTCGCCACGAACTCGACCTGATCTGCGCTGCAGACAAGATCCCGAGCGAAATCGTGATCGACGTGACGGGCAAGGATGTGGGCGATTCGATCCACATCAGCGAAGTCACTCTGCCTGCTGGCAGCGAGAGCGCGATCACGGATCGTGACTTCACCATCGCCACTGTGGTTGCTCCCTCTGCTCTGAAGCGCGCTGAAGGTGCCGCTGCCGCAGAAGGTGAAGCTGAAGCTGACGCTGAAGAGGATAGCAGCGAGGATTGATCCTCCGCTTCCTTTACCGGATTTGAAACGCCGGCCTTGCGCGAGCAGGGTCGGCGTTTTGATTCCGCGTGCAAATCGCTAAGAGGGCGGAATGCAAATCTGGACAGGTCTTGGAAATCCCGGCCCGCAATATGCGCTGCACCGGCATAATGTCGGCTTTATGGCCATGGATGTGATTGCCGAAATGCACAGCTTCGGCCCGGTGCAGAAGAAATTTTCCGGCTGGGTACAGGAAGGGCGGATCGGCTCTGAGAAGGTGCTGCTGCTCAAACCCGCGACATTCATGAATGAAAGCGGCCGCGCCGTGGGCGAAGCCTTGCGGTTCTACAAGCTGGACGTCAGCGCCCTCACTGTATTTCACGACGAGCTCGACCTGGCGCCTTTCAAGGTGAAGGTCCGCATTGGCGGCGGGCTGGCTGGCCATAATGGTCTGCGCAGTATCGACAAGCACACCGCCTCTCTTGGCAGCCCGGATTTTCGCCGGGTCCGCATCGGCATTGGCCATCCCGGCAGTAAGGACCGCGTGACCGGCCATGTGCTGGGCAATTATGCCAAATCCGAAATGGACCCGCTGACAGACATGCTGGCAGCTATTGGCGCAGAGGCAGAATGGCTCGCCAGAAGAGATGATGCCCGGTTCATGAATGATGTCGCCTTGCGCATGCAGGACGCAGCCGGAGCCTGATCTGATCGGCAACAAAAAACGGCCGGGTCCTCTCGAACCCGGCCGCAATTGACCAATGAATGCTTCAGATCAGCGGATCATGCAGCAGCCATGTTGTTGGAATAGGTCACCTTGGCCTTGCGACGGCGGCGACCGAACATCACACCTGCAGCAGCCAGACCGAACAGACCCAGCATGCCCGGCTCGGGAACCTGCGTACCGCCGCTGGTCGAAACAGAATAGGAAGTGACATAGGTGATGTAGTCACCGGCACTGATCGGGTTGCCCCACCATGCCCACAGATTGACGCGACCGGTGCTTTCCATGATCAGCTTCTGCGGGTGGGTTGAATCGGCGAGATAGGGATTGTCGGTCAGCCACTGGCCATTCACCAGGCGCGTACCATCCAGCGAGCTCAGCACAGCGGTAAAGACGGGGTTGGCACCGCCGGCGAAAGTGGCAAATGCATCGCTGGTCATCGACGTGTTGATGTTGTTGCCAACGAAAGTCGCGGTGTTGGTTTCGTTGTTGATCGAAAGCACCGAGCCATTCGACATGGTATAGCTGAAGATATCAGCCTGTGCCGGTGTTGCGACAGCTGCCATGGTCAGAGCGATTGCCCCTGCGATTCCCTTTTTACCGAGCATAATCTTAGTTCCCTTATTTTAATTCTACGTACCCAATGCCTTGCAAGCACTAAGTAAATCTGAATTCGCGATAGTTAATCACCTCTTTACCGGCATGGCTTAGTCACGGGACTTCAAAGTCATTCCGCGACGAAAGAGATAAGTAATGATCGCCAACAGATTTTTGCTCGTAGCTGCAATCCTGGGGCTTGGCGCGTGCTCTGATATCGGTGTCCCGAATTCGGACAAAGCCGCGCAATTCCTTAACGAGGGCGATATTGCGGCTGCGAAAATATCTATTCGCAATGCTTTGAAAACCAACGGTAAAACTCCGGAATTACAGTTTCTGAATGGTCGCATTGCGTTGGAGGATGAGAACCCGGAACTGGCAAAATCCGAGTTTTCCGAACTGCTCGACCACCCCGAATTTGGCGCCGAATCGCGAATCTATCTTGCGCAGGCGCATCTGATGGGGGGGAACAGCAAACTGGCTCTTGAAACGCTGGGGCAGGCTTCCCTGTCAAGCGGTCTGGCTGCAGCGGTCGCTGTGGGGGCCTATCTGGCTGAGGGAAACAGTGACAAGGCAGTCACTATGCTGGATCAGGGGCTGAAGACATTTCCCGACACGCCCGAACTGCTGATCCTTGATGGAACACGGTCCTTGCAACTGGGTGACGCGGTCAAGGCCGGCAAGATTGGCGAACGGGCGGCCAGCCTTGCCCCTAATGATGCCGATGTTGCGCTGTTCCAGGCCAAAGTGGCCTTGCAGAAGCGCGATTTTCCGGCTGCGAATGCACATTTTGACCGCGCTCTGGAATTGCGCCCGGCGAGCCAGGTCGCTTTGCTCGGCAAGGCGGCGGTGGCCTATGACAATGGTCAGCGCGATGAAGCTCTCAAATGGCTGAAAAATGCATCGGAGAAGCTGGGCGGCGCGGGTGCGCCGATGATCCTGCTGAATGCTCAGATCGCATTTGACGATGGCCAGTATGATGAAGCCAATCGGATCATCCAGAAGATCAAGGATTACAATGCCTTCCCGGAAGCCTACCGGATGGCAGGCCTGATTGCGGCCAAGCGTGGCCAGAAGGAACAGGCCCGTGCCCATCTGACGGGTTATTTCCGCCGTGGGGGAGAAAATCTCGCTGCCCGGGCGATGCTCTCCAGCCTGCTCTATGAAACCGGCCAGTACCGGGAAGCGTGGAGCTATCTCAAGCCGATTGCTGATGCGCCTAACGCCAATCCGCAAATCCTGACGCTGGCCCATGCGGTGACCACCAAGCTCAGCCTGCCTGCGGTAGCCACTTATCAGGCCCGTGCGCAGAAACTGGCCAAGGGTGATCCGAATGCCGAGCAGATGGTTGCCGCTGAAAAGGCGATCCGGACCGGCAAATGGGGCGATGCAGAGCGAATTTACGCAGATTTGCTGAGCAATCCGGCCAATGCGGCTGATGTCGTTATCGTGAATAATTACGCCAATGTGCTGATGGAAACGGGCAAGCATGGCCAGGCCGTGAAATATGCGCGCAAGGCGCACCAACTGGCCCCTGCAAACCCGACTGTGCAGGACACTCTGGGCTGGGCGATGTTCAAGGCTGAAGGCTTCAGCCCCGAAGCTCTGAAACATATCAGCGCTGCGCTCGAAGCACAGCCGAACAACGACAATATTCGTTCGCATTACCTCGCGCTGGCCGCTGCTTCCAGCACGCAAGCCAACTGATCGCAATTTTCTGAAAAAGAGCCAAAATCATGAAATTCAGCTCCCTTTCCCGCATGCTCAAGGCCCTGCCCTTCGTGGCGGCCCTGTTTGCAAGCGTTCCGGCACTGGCTGCACCGGATGATACGGACCTTGCCGCCCTGCTTGCCCGGGTTGAACGCATCGAGGAAGAAAACGCCCGCTTGCGCGCTGATCTGGAAGCCTTGCGACGCAAGGATGAGGCAAGGGAAGCCGCTCAACAGGCCGCTGCGCCGGCAGTGATCGCTGCTACACCGGCAGCAGTCGCCACCGCGCCAGTGGCCGTGACGCAGCAAGCCAGCATGGTCAGCGACGATGGGCGTCCGCTGTTCGGCATTGATACGAATTATTCCCGCGACATACTCGACCACACGCGCAATATCAGCACGCGGCAGGTCATCCAGCTTCAGGCCCGCAAGGAAGGCCGGCTGAATTCGGTCGTTACGCTGAGCGGTGAAGTGATTGCCATTGCGGATGCGCATTGGTCCAATCGTCCGAACAAGTTCGGTTATCTGATGCGTCACCCGACCGGGAATAATCAGCGCACCAAATCGACGCAGGAAATCGCCATCAACAGTGTGCAACTGGGCGTGACCATGGCGCCGACCAGCAATTTCACCGGCTATTTCGAAATGCTCTATGATCCGGAGCAGAGCTTTGGCCAGGGCACGATTACTGCGCTGGGGCGCAACCAGATCCAGATCCGCAAGGCCTATGTCATGTATGGTGATCTGAACAAGTCGCCCATTTATGCCTCTGCGGGCAAGATGGATGTGCCTTTCGGCCTGCAGGACAGTGTCAGCCCCTTCACCAATTCCAGCACATGGCATGCCTTTGCCCCCCTCGCCTATGGTGGTCAGGTGGGCTTCCTGCAGGGCGGTATTTCCGTCCGGGCCATGGCGGTTGTGGGCGGCGCTCAGTTCCGCGGGGCCAATACCCCGGTTGACGGGACCTCGGTACCGTCAAAGCTGAACAATTTCGCGATTGATGGCAGCTATACGCTTGATATTGCGGATGAAGCATCCGTCATGCTCGGTGGCAGCTACCTGCATGGCACGGCCTATTGCCAGTCCTACCCGGTGGTCCATTTCAACCCCTGCGCGGATAATGTCCCGGCATGGGCTGCTTACGGCCGCGTCAATTACGGCAAGCTGGAAGTGATTGGCGACTTCGCCAAGACGACCAAAGTATGGCCCGGCACGCAGGTTCCGGACCCGACCAATCCGCTTTCCGCCTTTGCCGCGCACAAGGTCACGTCCTTCACCGCCGGTGGCCGCTACCTGTTCGGCAAAGAGGACAAGGGCACCCGTGTGAGCCTCGAATATTCGAAGTTCATCGCTGGCCCCAAGGATAGCCCGTGGCGTCGCCAGGATCAGACCGTTGTCGGGCTGGCGCAATATTTCGGCGAAGGGGCAACCCTGTTCGGCGAATTTATCCGCACCCGTGGCTTCAGCCCGCTGAATTTCATCAGTGGTGGCAATCTGGCAGATGGCAGCACATGGTCTGACGCCAGCGCGCGCAGCAATGTGCTGGTGCTCGGGGCACGGCTTGGCTTCTAAACTCAGGCTCTAAATGACTTTGCATGGCGGTCTTTCCGTGGGATCATCGGTCCCGTTACAGGAGAGATCGCCATGCCATCACTCGATCGCCGCAGCCTGATTGCCGGAGCTGCCGCCACCACTGCCCTCGCCCCTGCAATATCGGCAAAGGCTGCTGAAAAGCCGGGCGAAACTGCACCCGATTTAGCCGGCAAATCCATCCTGATCACAGGCTGCTCTTCCGGTTTCGGACGACTTGCCGCAGAATATTTCGCCCGGTCCGGCGCGCGGGTTTTCGCAACCATGCGCAACATGCCGCGTGCCGAAGCGGATGAATTGCGCAGCCTCGCCAGCGAAGAGCAGCTTGATCTGCATGTCCTTGAAATAGACGTCTTGCGGGATGAACATGTCGCGGCAGGCGTGGCAGAAGCAGAGCGGATCAATGGCGGCGCGCTTGATGTGCTGGTCAACAATGCCGGCATAGGCATCTCCGGCCCGGTCGAGGTGCAGGACATGGAAGCCACAAAGCTGGCGTTTGACACCAATGTGCTGGGGTATCACCGCATGGCCCGCGCGGTTCTGCCGGGGATGCGGGCGCAGAAATCCGGGCAGATTTTCGCTATCTCATCGCAGCTTGGCCGGGTGATCGTCCCCCATGCAGGGCATTATTCCGCCACCAAGTTTGCGGTGGAGGCGATGTTCGAACAGCTGGCCTATGAACTGGTCCCCCATGGCATTGATGTGACGATCATCGAGCCGGGTGGTTACCCGACCAAAGTATGGGTCAATCGCAACCGCTATTCCGCTGAATTGAAGGAGCGCGCCTCTGATGTTCACAGCTCCGGCTATCCCGAAATGGTGAGCCGAATGGGGACAGAGGATGGGTCAGGCCGCCGCGCTGATCCGATGGATATTCCGCGTGCCATGGCAGAGATCATCGCTATGCCCGCCGGCAAGCGGCCGCTGCGCCGCCCGGTGAGCGGCGGACCCATCCCACAGACCGCGATCAATGATGTCAGCGCCAGCACACAGATTGCGATGCTGGGCAATTCACCCTTTGGACCACTGGTCAGGGCCGTGCATGATTGACAGGCTGGCCTTTGCCGCGCCGCAGCGCTAAGGGCCGCGCCAGACCATTATTCCGGAGTTTTCGATGGGTTTCCGTTGCGGGATCGTCGGGCTGCCCAATGTCGGCAAGTCCACCCTTTTCAATGCGCTGACAGAGACGCAGGCGGCGCAGGCTGCCAATTATCCCTTTTGCACGATTGAGCCGAATGTCGGCCAGGTCGCTGTGCCCGATCCGCGGCTTGACCAGATCGCGGCGATTGGTGGCAGCGCGAAAAAGATCGAAACCCAGCTGGCCTTTGTCGATATTGCCGGCCTTGTGAAAGGCGCGAGCAAGGGCGAAGGCCTGGGCAACCAGTTCCTCGGCAATATCCGCGAAGTCGATGCCATTGTGCATGTGCTGCGCTGTTTCGAAGATGATGACATCCAGCATGTCGCCAACCGGGTTGATCCGCTGGCCGATGCTGAAGTGGTCGAAACCGAGCTGATGCTGTCCGACCTTGAAAGCCTGGAAAAGCGGGTGCCCGCGGCGGCCAAGCGCGCCACGAGCGGTGACAAGGAAGCGAAGATCACGGCCAGCGTGCTGGGTCAGGCGCTGGAATTGCTGCGCGAGGGCAAGCCCGCCCGGCTGACAGAACCTAAGGATGATGAGGAAGCCCGCATCTTCCGTCAGGCGCAGCTGCTGACTGCCAAGCCGGTGCTCTATGTCTGCAATGTCTCTGAAGAAGACGCTGCAAAGGGCAATGAAATGTCCGCCAAAGTGTTCGAGAAGGCCGCCGCCGAGGGCGCCGAAGCGGTGGTCGTTTCCGCAGCCATCGAAGCGGAAATCGTCAGCATGGAACCGGAAGATCGTGGTGAGTTTCTGGCTGAGCTGGGGCTGGAGGAAAGCGGCCTCGCCCGCGTGATCCGCGCGGGTTACAAGCTGCTGGGCCTCAAGACCTTCTTCACTGTCGGTCCCAAGGAAGCCCGCGCATGGACCTTCCACGACGGGGCAAAGGCCCCGCAGGCCGCAGGCGAAATCCACACCGATTTTGAGCGCGGCTTCATCCGGGCAGAAACCATGGCGTTCGACGATTACGTCGCTTGCAATGGCGAAGCCGGCGCGCGCGAAGCGGGCAAGCTGCGCCAGGAGGGCAAGGAATATATCGTCCAGGACGGCGACATCATGCTGTTCAAGTTCAACGTCTGA
>JAGREF010000124.1 GCA_020446665.1 Sphingomonadaceae bacterium | reverse complement strand
CGATCAAGGACTTCTACCTCACCAACCCGATCGCCCGGGCAAGCACAGTGATGCAGCAATGCAGCGCTGAACTGCTCCATGGAGAGGCACTTGCGGAGGCAGCGGAATGAGCCATGGCGGATCTAATTCAAGCCGCGCTGGAAGCGCTGGTCGAGTGGTTCATGCGATCACTCCCGCGACCGGCGCAGATCGGTTGCTCGCTGCTGCTGGTTGCGCTGATCGTGGCGGCTGTGATCTGGATGTTTTTGTGAAGGGGGCAGCGCAATGACTACGCTTCCTCCGATTGTGCGACGCTTGCCCACGATATTCTACGCGCTAGGTGCGCTGTTTTTCCTCTGGTCGATTGGGAATTCATGGGTGGAACTGGCGATGCTGGCAAACCCATATGGCGACATAGGGATGCAGGGCATAGAGAATCTCGCGAAGTCGAAATCGCTGTATCAGGCATCCGTCGAAGCAGCTTATATGGTGGCAAACGGTGCCGTCATTCACGTTCTTATTGCCATTTTTGATAGGCTTAGAGGTGCAGCGGAATGATTCAGGTGCCAACTATCATCGCTGCGGTCCTGTCGGCATTGATCGCGATATTCATTGTTGTTCGTATCTCGATGGCGATTACTGATCGTAAGACGAACGCAGAATTGAAAAAGCGGCGACCTGACGCAAGCAATATCCATCAAGATAGCGGGATGGTATCCGGATGACCGAATTCTTCCAATCGCTCGGCATGTCCTATGAATGGGCATGGGGTGTCGCCACTGTGGCGGGTATCCTGTTGATTGCGCTGCCTTTGATGCTGGCGGTCGCCATGATCATCTATGTCGACCGCAAGGTCTGGGCGGCGATCAACCTGCGGCGCGGGCCCAATGTGGTCGGGCCGCTGGGCCTGCTGCAGAGCTTTGCCGACGGGGCCAAGGTGTTCCTGCAGGAAACCATCATCCCCAGCGCGGCGAACAAGGGGATTTTCATCCTCGCGCCGATTGTCACTTTCACTGTGGCGCTGGCGGCATGGGCGGTGATCCCGTTTGACGCAGGCGTGGTGCTGGCAGACATCAATGTCGGCCTGCTCTATATCCTCGCGATAAGCTCGCTCTCGGTTTACGGTGTGGTGATGGCCGGCTGGGCCTCCAACTCCAAATATCCGTTCTTTTCCGCCATGCGCGCATCGGCGCAGATGATTTCCTATGAAGTCTCCATCGGCTTCATTCTGGTCTGCGTGGTGCTGTGGGCAGGAACTTTCAACCTGACAGAGATCGTCAACGCGCAGAAGGGCCACGGTTTCGGGCTGGTCAATGCCTATGCCTTTAACCTGTTGCTGTTCCCGATGTGGGTGGTGTTCTTCATCTCCAGCCTCGCTGAAACGCAGCGTGTGCCGTTTGACCTGACCGAAGCCGAAAGCGAACTGGTGGCCGGCTATCAGACCGAATATTCCTCCATGTCCTTCGCGCTGTTCTGGCTGGGCGAATATGCCAATATCCTGCTGATGTGCAGCCTCAACACGCTGCTCTTCTTCGGCGGCTGGCTGCCCCCGCTCAACATTGACCTGATCCCCTGGTTCGACATTCCGGGGATCATCTGGTTCCTCGGCAAGACCTTCTTCTTCTTCTTCATGTTCAGCTGGGTGATGGCGACCGTGCCGCGCTATCGCTACGACCAGCTGATGCGGCTGGGCTGGA
>JAGREF010000123.1 GCA_020446665.1 Sphingomonadaceae bacterium | reverse complement strand
CGCAGGGTC
This sequence comes from Sphingomonadaceae bacterium, assembly GCA_020446665.1. Classification (GTDB taxonomy): domain Bacteria; phylum Pseudomonadota; class Alphaproteobacteria; order Sphingomonadales; family Sphingomonadaceae; genus JACXVD01. The sequence continues at coordinate 14,413 of JAGREF010000123.1, read as the reverse complement.
TTAAAGCAATCGCCAAGGAGTTGGACATCCCGGTGATTGCCCTCAGCCAGTTGTCGCGCCATGTCGAAAATCGCGAGGACAAGCGCCCGCAACTCAGCGATCTGCGCGAATCCGGCTCGATCGCGCAGGACGGAGATATGGTATGGTTCGTCTATCGCGACGATTATTACGTCAATCTGCGCCAGCCCAAGATCCCGGCTGGCGATGATGATATTGCGGCGCATGAGGCGCATAATGCCTGGGCAGCCGAAATGGAGCGCGTGCATGGTCTGGCCGAACTGATCGTGGCGAAGCAGCGTCATGGCTCCACCGGGCGGGTGCGGATGCGCTTTGAGCCCAAGATCACGCGCTTCTCCGACCTTGCCGAAGGCGAATATCCTGATGGCGGTTACGACTGATCGGCAAGATGCCGCAATTGCGGCGTAGCGAACAGGTTTTCACCCAGCCAGCGCGCACCCGCCGGGGTGAGGTGAAGTCGGTCCTGCGTAACCAGCAGGCCCTCGGGCGTGAACAGAGGCACCCGGCCTTGTTCGCCCTTCACCGGGGCAAGTGGGTCCAGAAACTGCTTCTCTGGCAATACTGCGCGCAGCTGTCGGTTGATCTGCGGCCACGGCTCCAGCGGTGCGACACGCAGCGCGACACGATCCTGTGGTGAAAGACGCATGGCAGGGTTCAGGCTCCAGCCAAATTGTTTGGGGGCCAGCACCACCACATGGCCAACACCAGCATCCTCCAAAGCGCGCGCCCAGCGCGCATGGCACGCCGCCTGCCCCAGCCCGACAGAGGTGGCGATGATCGCTGTATCAACCTGTGCCGCGCGGCGCTGCGATGCCGCCATGGCCTGCGCGTTGCAGGCCGCTGCGCGTTGATAAGTGATCCGTTCAGCAGCCACGCCGCTTTCCAGCGCCATATTCACTGCATCGCGGGCCATGGAATTGCCGATGACCAGCAAGTTTCCCTCTCGCCGCGCCGGATCGAGCGAGACGTCCTCGAACCGCAGCGGCGCATCGACATAGGTGCCGGTATCTCCGGCTCCGGCCAGTTCCGGCCAGCGATCGGCCAGGCCTGCACCGCGATGCAATGCGTAGCCCGTGCCCGCCAGCACCAGCACTGCCGATCCGCATATCGCCAGCAGAGCGCCATTCCCGATCCGTGCCGCATCGCGCGCAGGCACCTCTACCCAGCGCCAGCTGGCCCAGGCAGCCAGCAGGATAAACGGCACACAGGCCAGCAGAACCAGCGGCGTTGGCTCTTCCCAGCTCATCAGCCGGATAAAAGCGAACACCGGATAGTGGAACAGATAGGCGCTGAAGGAAATCAGCCCGATAGTGACGAGCGGAGGCCATGAAAGCAGGCGCCCCGCCCCCGCAGCAGCTTTCCCGCCCCACAGGAGCAGCATACAGCCCAGAACTGGCTGAATGACCATAGCCGGTGCAGCAGCATCGCTTTCATCGAACAGAATGATGGCAGAAAGCATCGCGGCCAGACCGCCCCAGCTGACCCACGGCCGCCCCTGCAAGCGGGGCACTAGCGCCACCAGCGCCCCGGCCAGCAATTCCCAGATACGCGCGGGAAGCAGCAGGAAAGCGGCGCTTTCATCCACCCCCGACCAATATTGTGCCAGGGTCAAACTCGCCAGCCCCAACAGTGCCAGACCGATGGCGAGCACACGCCGCCCGCCCCGTGCCAGGATCAGCATCAGCGGCGGAAACAGCAGATAGAACTGCTCCTCCACCCCCAGCGACCATGTGTGGAGCAGCGGTTTGAACTGGCCCGGCTGCGCCCAGTAACCGCCCGTCAGCCAGAGCAACACATTATTGCCCATCAGCGCGCTTGCCGTCAGCGACTGGCCATAATCCTGCAACTGCCCGGGCAGCATCACCAGCCACGCGATGGGCAGGGTCAGCGCCAGCGTCAGCAACAAGGCAGGCAATATCCGGCGGACACGGCGCATCCAGAAATGCGGCAGGGAGAATTTGCCCGCTTCCTGTTCTGTCAGCACCACCCGCATGATCAGATAGCCGCTGATGACGAAGAAAATGTCGACACCCAGATAGCCCCCGCCAAGGCCGGGCACCCCCGCGTGGAAACCGATTACCGCCAGCACAGCGACGGCGCGCAGCCCGTCAATTTCCGGACGGTAAGGCCCGCTGGCCCCGCTGCGGACCGATGCCACCGGTCAAAGGCCCAGATTGAGTCTGCGGCTGACCGTGTAGTCGAGGATGCCGACCAGCAGGAAGCTCAGTCGCCACTTGATCCAGTTGAGCGGCCCGCGTTTGCGCCGATAGACTTCCATTGTGATCGCTTCGGAAGAGTTTTCCATATGCGATACCAGCCCGCGCATTTTTTGGGCCAGCGCAGCATCTTCCACCCGCACCATCAGTTCGAGGTTCAGCCGGATCGAGCGCATGTCGAAATTGGCGCTGCCAAAATAGACGATGTCATCCACCACCACCATTTTCATATGCAGCTTGCAGGGCTGGAACTCATACAGAGTGACCCCTGCACGCAGAAAACGGGCATAGAGCATCCGCGACGCGCCGATCGTCGCGCCATTGTCGGATTTCCCCGCCATGATCAGACTTGCCTCTCCCCCTTGCCGGGGAATACGACTGATCAATCGCCGGAAACTGCGCGGTGGGGAGAAATAGGCCATCACGAGATCGAGCCGTCTGGCCGTGGCCAGATCGCGCTTGATCCTTCGCGCCCAGGTGCTGGGGATACGGGTCGGCCCGCCCAGCAGCAATTGCACCGGACCGCTGCCCGGGTCCCAGCGCCGCAACAGCAGGCGAATGGCCCGCAATTTGCTGCCATCCACTCTCGACCAGCGCTCTAGTTGGCTGAACCAGCGCACGAAGCTTTCGACCACTTGCCCGGTGACGACGAAGGACAGGTCGCACCATCCGTTCTCTTCTGGCGAGGCGAAGTAGTGATGCGAGACATTCGAACCGCCCGCCATCACCTTCTGCCCGTCGACGATCACGAATTTCTGGTGGTTGCGGATGAGATAGCGGACATTCCAGCGCGCGCTGAAGCGGCTGAAGCTGCCGCCATTCTCCCGGATCGGTGCAAAGAAGCGGTCTGGCGCGGCAGTTCCGAAGCCATCCACCATCAACGCTACCCGGACATTGCGCGCGGCGGCGGCGGCCAGTGCATCACGCACCCGCCGGCCATCGCCGTCTTCCTCGAACAAATAGTAGAATATCTCGATTGAAGTCGCTGCACTTTCAATCAGTTCCAGCAACGCGCTCAGCCGGTCCCTGCCTGCAGGATAGAAGGTGAAGCAATGTCCGGCCGCTTCCAGCTCGAAGCTTTCCGGGTCCCGATAGGGGGCGGCGGGATTGTCGCTGGCCATGGCCAAGCTGATGGCCTTCCTTGCGCAGCGGCGCAAGAGGTGAAGGGTCGCTGGCTGCCCCGGAATTCCTTGACTCTGCGCGCTGACCGGCCTAACCGCCGCGCTTTCCAGATAGTTTACCCATCGGAGTGCCCATGGCGCGCGTTACCGTCGAAGATTGCGTTGACAAGATCCCCAACCGTTTTGACCTTGTGCTGCTGGCTGCCCAGCGCGCGCGTGAGATTTCCGGTGGTGCAGAGCTGACAGTTGATCGTGACCGGGACAAGAACCCGGTTGTCGCCCTGCGCGAAATTGCGGAAACAACCGTCCGCCCGAAGGAGCTGAAGGAATCGGTCATTACTGGCCTCCAGCGCATCCTGCCTGATGATGAGGACGAAGCGGATGAAATCGGTTCGCTGAGTCAGGCCGCAGAATCGCTGCGGATCACGGCTTCTGCCCCGACACGTTCGACCTCGATCGGCGCTGATTACGACGGCTGATCCCGGCAAGATAAATGCCGCACAGGCTGCAAGGAACCGCCCCTCGCCGGGCGGTTTTTTGTTGCCCGCAAGCTGTCCCGCTGCGTGACAGTGCCCTGACTTTCGGGGACATTGGGTTGCACCATGGTGTCCATGCGCCACATAGGACCCGTTGCAACAAGGAAATCCGGTAAAATGGCGGTGATTGCCGTGTACAGCGTGAAAGGTGGCGTAGGGAAAACGACCCTCTCGGCCAACCTTGCCTGGTGCTCGGCCACGATCAGCTGCCGCCATACACTGCTGTGGGATCTCGATGCCGCCGGCGGTGCTGGATATTTGCTGGGCCTTGATCCCAAGCCCAAAAAGCTGGCGGAGTCCGTCTTTTCGAGGGAAAAGGACGCGGCCAAGCTTTCGCGCAAGACTGCCTGGCCGAAGCTGGACCTGCTGGCCGCAGATGAGAGCATTCGCGAGCTTGACCAGCAATTGCTGCAAATCGGCAAGCGCAAACGGATTTCCAAGCTGACCAATACACTCGCCAAGGATTACGACCGGATCATCCTGGACTGCCCGCCTGTACTCAACGAATTGAGCGCGCAGGTGATGCGGGCGGCCGATCTGGTAATCGTGCCGCTGCCGCCTTCACCTCTTTCCACCCGTGCTTTCGAACTGGTGGTTCAGGAAGTGGAAGCCCATTCCAGCCCGCATCCGCCAATTCTGCCGGTCCTTTCCATGCTGGATCTGCGCCGCAACCTGCACCGCGAGGCACGCGAGGCCAATCCCGGCTGGCCTGCCATACCGATGGCCAGCGCAGTGGAACAATGCGCGGTCAGGCGCGAGCCGGTAGGAGCATTTGCCCCGCGCAGCCCGGGGGCGTTGGCTTTCCAACGCCTGTGGACCGCAATCGAGCGCAAGCTGGCACAGCGTAAGAGCTAGGCGCAGGGATATTTCTTGCGCATCAACTCTGCAAAGGCGACTTTCATCGTGATCGAGGGGCGGCGCGCTTCGGGATAGCTGCGCAAATGCGCCAGCAATTCATCAGAATTCATCGCTGCCTTTCTCGGCGGGCAGCTATGCGGTGGGTGCCCGGCCGCCTTGTCGGCCTTGAGCCGCGCACGATAGCTAGCACCTGCGGCCTCAGCCTCCCCCTTCAGGTGCTTGAAATCGCTGGAGAGCAAAGCCATTGGCCCTTTCGCCTTCAGCTTGTCTGCCCTGGTGAGGAAATCCGCGGCACTCATATCGCCGGGGGCCGCTAATAATTGCAGCGGATAGAGCAAAGCGGTGCAGGCAAGTGAAGCGGCGATCAGGCGCATGACATAACTCTCTCAAGGATAAGGTTGGCTGATTTCACCTGCTGGCCCGAAGTTGGGCAGAACGCCTTACACTCCTCAGCCAAGCGACGGGCGCTCACCGATCTGTTTCGCCGGGTTGCCACCCCAGACGGTCCATGGCGGCATGTCCTTCACCGCTACACCGCGTGCAGCCAGCACGGCACCTTCGCCCAATGTTACGCCGGGTGCGACGAAGGCTTCTGCTGCCACCCAGCTATGCGCACCCAGTTCAATCGGGCGCGTAACCAGCTGGAAGTGCGGATCGCGATGATCATGATCCCCCGCACAGAGATAGGCCCGCTGCGAGACGATCGCGCCTTTTCGCAGGGTGATCGGCGCCATATTGTAGCAATCGACCTTCGGCCCGATGGTGGAGCCCTCTTCCATCACCAGATGGCGAGGGAGCCAGATCCGTGCGGAAGGGTAGATATTCGCCCCTTTGGCGATCTTCGCACCGAACAGGCGCAGCATGAAGCGGCGCCAGCCCTTGCCGAAAGGCGGTGGAACTATCCGCCCGAAAATGAGCCAGCAAATCGCAAACACGGCACGTTCAATGCGGTTGGCCAGCGAAAAGCTGGGGCCGCCTTCCAATGGACGAGTGGCGCTGGCATCCAGCGGATCAGTCATCGCTGGCTATCCGGATTACCTTTGCCCAGCCAGACCTTACGCAGCAGGATACGCGCATCACCCGGCCCGCTACCGGCGCCAGCGACCAATGTCAGGAACCCCGTCGAGCAGCCTTCCGGGATAGAGACAGTCCAGCGGCCAAACGGGCCTTCAACAGCCCCTACCGGTTCCATTTGCAAACGGCCCTTGCCTTCACAGCGGACCTGCCACTGCAGGCCGCGGGCACTGCCGCTCTCCGCTTCGCCTTTGACATCCAGCGTCAGCAGACCCGGTTCCAGCAAGACATACTGGCCCAGTTGCTGGCCCCGCGCACCCCCCGGCAGCTCCAGCGCAAAACCGCCGCCTTCAAGCGGCGCACCCGCACCATCCAGCCGCCATTCGCCGCCCAGCACCGGCCCTTCCATATGGAGCCGGGTAAAATCACCATCATAAAGGAGCCCGCTGAAGTCAGCCGGGCTGGTCAGCGTATCGCGCCACAGGGCCTGGCCCTTTTCCGGCGCACCGGCAGCAGCAAAGCCCTGCCCCATATCGCTGACCGCCTCACGCAGCCACGCGCCGTCTTCCGGATCAAGCTTGCGCACCAGGTTGGCTCGCAATGCCATCAATTCCGGGTTTTCCGGGGCCATGCGGAAATAGCGATTCCACCAGTCCAGCGGCCCGCGCAAGGCGGCGCGCGCTGCGAGTGCTTCGGCCCCGCCATCCATCGCCAGCAGGCGATCTGCGTAAGGCCCGGCAATATTGGCATCCTGCGTCCGCCCCAGCGCATCAATCCGCTGGGCTGCAATGACTGGCTGTCCCTCTGCCAGAGCCGCCTCCACCAGCCGTACATTGGTCATATAATCGCGCCAGCCCAAAGCAGCCGACAGGTTAAGCGCAGCCACTTGCCGTTCTTTTTCGGCACCGGTTGACGCGATGGTCAGCCCGAATTGTTCGTAAGGCATGGCCTGCACAGCGCGCCGGGCAAACATGACGGCCAGTGACGGTGATTTTTCCTGAAGGCCCGCCAGTGCTGCGGCTTGCTGCACATTGCGGTCAAACGGGGCAAGCGGTGCTGCAGAATAGGGATCGCCGCCAGCCAGCACGCCGCCCCCGAACAGGCCAAGGGTCGCGATGCCGGCCAGCCCGGTCACGAGCATGGCCGGAAACACTTTCATCAGGTCGCATCCCGCCCATAGGAGTAATAATAGCCATATTCATAGCCATAGCCCGACTGCTTCGGATCGAACTTGTTGAGCACGGCACCATCAATATGGATATTATTGGCCTTGAGGCGCTTGATCGCGGAACCAGCGCCGCCATGGGTGGCACGGCCTGCTTCAGCCACAAACATGAGATGGTCGATCCGCTGCGCCAGCAGGATCGTATCGGCAAGACCAAGCACCGGCGGCCCGTCAAAGATGACCACGTCATATTCAGCCATCACGGCATCGCGGAATTCAATGAAGCTGGCGCTGGAAAGCAGTTCCGGCACCGAAGGCGGCAATGGACCAGCCGGGATCAGCTTCACGCCACCTGCCGATTCCTGCACTGTCTCGCGCCAGTCAATCTGGCGGGTAAGGACATTGCTGAGGCCAATTTCGCGGCTGACACCCTGAATCTGGTGCTGTGACGGTCGCCGCAAGTCAGCATCAACCATCAGCACATTCTTGCCTTCACGCACAAAGCTGCGCGCAACGCCATAGGCGACGAGGCTCTTGCCTTCCGATTGCTGGCTTGACGTGACCAGCAAGGTCTTGAGCCCTTCGGTAGAGAGCAGACCCAGCGAGGTGCGCAGAGCGGCAAAGCTTTCCGATACCCCGGATTTGGGATTTTCAAGCTCCTCCATGATATCCTCGCCGCCGTCCAGTTTGGGCACGCTGCCGAGGAAGGGCAGGCCAAGCCGCTCTGTGACGTCTTCCGGCGTACGGGTTGCGTCATGCAGCATTTCTATTCAGGCGTCTCAAACGAAACGGCAACATGGCTCTGCGCTGCAAGGTTATAGATTTCGTGCGGCTTGGTGTCCTGAACGATCCGGATCAGATTGGTCGAATCGGTCATGTCGCCATAATGCAGATGAAACAGCGGCTCATCGACATGCGGATCCTGATAGATATCTTCGATCCGGCCGGTGTTGAATGAGGACGAACGCCGCTTCAGCCCGTGCACTTCGTAGCCCTTGTCGAGCAAAAGCTGCGCCAGATAGGCACCATCCTGCCCTGTCACGCCGGTAATGAGAGCGCGTTTACGTTCACCAGTGGCGGCCATGTCCGATATTTCCCCTATGCTGCAATTGCGAAAAGACCCGTAGCAAATTCAACAACAGTCACAAGGGCCTTACAACTTTTGTCTTTCAATCGGACGCATCCAGCCAACGGCCCAGCTTGCTGGCCTTGGCCGAAATGCTGCGCGCTTCGTGGCTGCGCAATTGGGCCAGTGTCTCCCCGGAACGGCGGGCGAGCCATGCAAGGTATGTCGTCCCAGTTGCGGCGGCGTCGGCACCGGGATGTCGTGCACGGTTGCCCCCCCTCAGGCGTTCAGCCGCCCTGGCAGCAAGCCCGGCAAGGCCCGCTTCTGCATAGCTGTCACGCAAGCCCACCAGCAGCCCGCTTGCCTTGCGCTGTGTCAGGTCCTGCAACAACAGGTCTGCGGATTCATCCAGCACATTGTCATCGACCTGGACCGGACACCCCGCCCTCTGCACCAGCCCGGGGAGGCGCCAGCGATCAACCAGCGCCACCAACAATGCCGCTCCGCGCAGCCAGCCGCCTAGCCGGGCATCATCCCAAAGGCGTGGCCAATCGACTTCCCCGCCACGCAACAGATAATCAATATCACCTAGCACAAGCGGTCCGGCATCGAGACGTCCGCTATAGACAGCATGGATCGCGAGGTGCGCAAACATATGATGCCGCGCGGGATAGCGCACCGGATCGCCATCAGCATAGCCGATCGCATCAGCCAGGATCGCAGCATCATCCGGTGGTGGCATCGAATGGTCGAGACTGCCCGGCGGCTCCCACGCGTGCATATGCACTTCCAGCACGGTCCCTCGCGGGCTGGTGAGCTGCGGCATGTGTTTGGCATTACCAACCATTTCTTCCGGCTTGCGGGCAGAGGCAATGTCCTGCCTGTAACCAGCCGCCCGAAGCACATAGAAGGCATCGAGCGCGCGATTGGTCGGCACCAGCAGATCAAGGTCACGTTTGGGCCGTTCGGCAGCGTTGGGCCAGGCGTGCCAGGCCAGCCACGATCCCTTGAGCGCAACGTTTTCAATCCCGGCTTTGCCAAGCGCGCGCACCGCTTCGAACAGATCCGCCCGCTGGCGTAATGCGACCAGCCCCCATTCACGGTGCACGTCGCGCCAGTTTTCGGCGATGAACGGGGGGACCTTTATCCGCAACTCCCCGCGCGCCAGCCGCCCATGGAGATGCGCGTCGATCCGGTGCTGGTTCGCCAGCGCGGCCAACGCTTCCCAGTCGCTGTGATCCAGCCGCAAGGCTTCGCGCCACAAATCCTCGCGCGGGCCGAGCAGACTAAGCAGGATGCGGCGCAGATGGCCAGGTGCAGAAGCTGCTGCGGGGCTCATGGAGCCACCGTGGCGATCAGTTCTGCGGGACGGAGAAACGCCCGGTCACGCGTCCGCCAGAACCTTCATTGCCACTGCCGGTTACCGAGGATGATCCCGATGCGCGGCCATCCACGCTGGACACACCACTGGCCAGGTCAATCACCAGCCGCCCGCCATTGAGTGTATCGCTGCCCCGGCGCAGACGGACATTTCCCGCCATGGTGATGATCCGCCGATTGAAATCATAAACAGCCACGTCGCCGCTGGCGCTTTCATCCCCGCGAGTGACCTGTACCCCGCCCGTGGCAGTGATGCGCTGGATCTCGGTGGTGTTTCCGCCGCCCAGATCGACAATGGTTCGCGCTGCGCGCAGCCGCAGCCCGGCCTGAGTGATATCGACATTGCCGGAGAGCACGACGCGGTTCTGGCGGTCCTGCGCTTCGATCCTGTCCGCGCCAACATCCACCGGCGCACGCGAATTGTGCCCGGCAATCGCCTGCGCATTGAGCTGAATCCCGGCCATGGCCGTGCAAGTCAGCACAAAGCTGCCCAGGCCCCAGCGAAAAGCGGTTTTCAGGTGGTTACTCATTGCGGCATCCTCACTCGCCCCGGCACCATGCGCAGCCGGGCATTTCCTTCCAGTGTCAGCACACGTTCGCCTATGTCAGCATAGAGCCGATCAGCACGGAATGTGCCACTGGGAATTTCCCCCTCGACCCCACCTTCACCCTGCAACTTGCGGGTTTCAAGGTTGATCGACACATTGCTGGCAACCAGCGAATAGCCATCGGCAGCGGACAGCCGGATCGGGCCTGCAACAGAAACAGTTTCGCTATCAATGTCATATTGCGCGGCATCCGCCGTCATTCGTGCCGGGCCATCGGCCAGCAGCAGGCCTGCCACCAGATCAGTCAGACGAACCACTCCTTCGCGGCTCGATTGCTGCACAGCTTCGCCTGCCGTGAGCGAAAAGGGGCGCCCCTGATCATCCATGCCCCGATACATTGCATTATCGACGCGCAGCCTCTCCTTGATAATCGCCACCTTGTTCCGGTCGAGCAGGAAGCTGACCTCGCCGCGCGGGCTGAGGGGAGTGATGATCATCAGCGCGGCCAGCACGCCCACAGCCATGGGCAGACCCTTGGCCAGCCAGCTAACCAACCGGTCATGCGACCCGCCGGGCGCAGCATGATGCTGCCGCGCACTGCGCAGCGCCTTTGCTTCCTGCGTTTCGATCCGGCGTTGGGTGGTCATGGGACGGTGTGTGCCTTGTCCTGCCTTACTCGTGGCTGAAAATGTCCTTCTCCGCCCATCCGGCAATGTCGAGCCGCGCACGGGTGGGAAGGAAATCGAAACAAGCCTGTGCCATCTCGCTGCGCCCTTCGCGCTCCAGCCGCTTTTCCAGTTCGGCCTTCATGCGGTGCAGGAAGCGCACGTCGCTGGCGGCATATTCGCGCTGTGCATCGCTCAGCACCGGGCCGCCCCAGTCGCTCGACTGCTGTTGCTTGGAAATGCTTTCACCCAGCAATTCCTCACACAGGTTCTTCAGGCCATGCCGATCCGTATAGGTGCGCACCAGCTTGCTGGCGATCTTGGTGCAGAAAACCGGCGCAGCCATCACGCCGAGATAATACTCGATCGCAGCCAGATCGAAACGCGCGAAGTGATACAGCTTCACCCGGTCCGGATCGGCCAGCACTGCCTTCAGATTGGGCGCGTCATAGGAACTGCCGGGGCCAAAGCGCACCAGATGCTCATCCCCCTGACCGTCACTGATCTGCACCACGCATAGCCGGTCACGCGGGGTAATCAGCCCCATCGTTTCCGTATCGACCGCCACCGGCCCGGGCGCGAGCACGCCTGCGGGCAAATCTTCTTCATGGAAATATACTGCCATGCCGGGTGCCTTAGTCCGATTGGGGATTAAGGGAAAGGGGCGCTGGCAGGGTGACGCGTTGCGCAGTAGCAATTGCCCATGAGCGAGACTGTCCCGGAAAGCTGGAGCCCCGTGCTCAATCCCTTGCTGGCAACCCCGGAAGCGCGGCGACTGGGCGGCTGGCTGCGCGCCGAAGAAGATGCCGGAAAGCAGGTCTTCCCCCCCCGTGGCACAAGGCTGCGCGCGCTGGAGCTGACGCCGCTCGATGCGGTGAAAGTCGTGATTTTGGGGCAGGATCCCTATCACGGGCCGGGGCAGGCACATGGGCTGTGCTTTTCCGTGCCCGAAGGGGTGCAGGTGCCGCCCAGCCTGAAGAACATCTACAAGGAATTGCAATCCGACCTCGGCATCGCGCCACCCGGCCATGGCAATCTGGAGCATTGGGCACGGCAAGGCGTGTTGCTGCTCAACAATTCGCTTACGGTCGAATCGAGTCGGGCCGGCAGCCATGCGGGCAAGGGCTGGGAAGCCATCACCGATGGCTGCGTCGCTGCGGTTGCCCAGCGCGCAGAGCCCAGCGTCTTCATCCTTTGGGGCAGCCATGCACAGGGCAAGGCCGCACGCATCCCCAAACTGGCCGCTGGCGGCAGCCACTGCATCATCCGCTCCCCCCATCCCAGCCCGCTCTCCGCCCATCGCGGCTTCTTCGGGTCCAAACCTTTCAGCCAGGCCAACGCATTCCTTGAAAGCCATGGGCGAGGGGCCATCGACTGGACCCTGCCGGAATAGGATCAGCCCCCTTGCCTTGACGTCGGCCTGTAAGACATATTGGCTGGTGCAATGTCGGGGGACACATGATGAAGCACGCAAAATTGCTCGTCCTGCCAGTGGTGGCTGGGCTATCTGCGGGGTTACTGGCCCAGCAACCGCAGAGCGATCCGGTAAGTGGCTATTCCAGTGCTGCTGGCGAAGACAGGCAAGTGATCTCCCCCAGGTCGGATAGCGAGGAAACCGCCCTGCCGCCGGAATCCAAGGCTGCGAAATCGGCCCTTTCGGAAAAATCGGTAACTCAGACGATCCGCGATTGTTCGCGGCTGTACATTGATCGCTACGAGAAGCCGAACCTGTCGATTGCCGACCAGTGGATTTATGTCGAGCTGGGGCCGCAGGTGACCAACGCGCAGTTGCGCCATGTCCCTTCGGGCGGGATTCGCCTGTTCAAGAATGGGCGGTATCGGGTTCCGCCGGGCGATTATGTGCTGTCGCTCCACGGCCATAATTACGGCCGCAATTATGTGTGGGCCTGCGTAACCTACCAACCGTGAACACGGAGCAAGCACGAACAGCACTTCACGCCCGGCTCGCCGAGCTGGACGAAGAAGATCGCCTGACTGGCGAAGCCCGCGCGCCCGTAACGCTCCAGCAGGATGCGGTCGGTCGGCTCAGCCGAATGGACGCGATGCAGCAGCAAGCGATGGCCCAAGCCACCGGGCGCCGCCGCAAGGCCGAGCGCAGTCGCATCATGGCTGCACTTGCCCGGATCGAAGACGGCGAATGGAGCTGGTGTCTGACCTGCGGGGAAGAAATTGCTGCAAAGCGGCTAGCCTACGATCCCAGCGTTGTGACCTGTGTGCGCTGTGCCAGTGGCGTAGCTTGAAAAGGAGCGATTTTGCTGCAATTGGCTAGCTAAATTCTCATGAAAGACCGGCCATGAAGCATCCCGCCCTGATCCTTGCCGTTACCGTTCTTGCCGGTTGCACTGCTACCCTTGCAACAGGCGATCAGGGCAATGCGGATGCTGCGCGCGAAGCTGCGATGGCGAAGTATGATTTCGGCAAGCCCTATATTGGAGGCCCCCTGCCTGGCGGGGCCGATTTGGTGCCACCGCCGCCCGCAGCTGGATCGCCAATGGAACAACGTGACCAGCAGGCCAATGAGACTGCACTGGCACTGCAAGGCTCAGCCCGTTGGGCGCTGGCAGCGCGCGATGCCGATTTGACGCGCGGTGCCATCGGCCGCGCTTTTTCCTGTGCTGCCGGACTCATCATCTCTGACGAAACCACCCCAAGACTGGCACACCTGCTCCGCCGTGCAGGCACCGATTTTGCCTTTTCGACCAGCGGAGTGAAGGAGCTCTACCAGCGCCCGCGCCCCTTCATGGTGAACCAGCAACCCAGTTGCACACCGCAGGAAGAGGAGGCGTTGCGCGGCAATGGTGCCTATCCTTCCGGCCATAGTGCTATGGGTTATGGCGAGGGGCTGGTGCTGGCGAGCATCTTGCCGGAACGCGCCGCAACCCTCGTCGCGCGGGGCCGCGCCTTTGGTGACAGCCGCAGGGTCTGTAACATACACTGGCTGAGCGATGTGGAGGAAGGCCGCGTGATTGCCACTGCCACCTTCGCCAGAATGCAAACCAATGCCGATTTTCGCGCGGATGTCGCAGCGGCGCGGGCAGAAATCGCAGAACTGGGTGAAGGGGCTGCGAAACCCCAAAACTGCGAAGCGGAAGCGGCGACCCTGGCTGACGGCTAGAGCACGTTCCGATCAATCTGGATCACCGTGGGGGGTCGGAACGTGCACTAAGCTAATGCTTCTTCCGCCGCCGTTTCTTCTTGCGTGTGGCAGGGAGGAAAGACAGCGCCAGTACCCCCACCATGGCGGCAAAGGCGAGCCATGCATGCAGCGCGCCCGAAGGCATGGCGAAGACCAGCAATGAGCCATTGCTACCAGGGATAATTCCGGCGGCCACCCCCATCATCGCGCCGCCAGCTAGCCCGCTCAACAAGGGGCGACCACCCGGCCAGATGATACGAAACTGGCCCGAGCGGATGGCAGCTGCCACTGCTCCGGTGACCAACGCAGCGGCTCCAAGCAATGCCTTCGCTTCGGCCCCCTCCATGGTCAGCCCCGCAGCCAGCGTGCCTTCCTTGCCAAGAACTGAAAACAACGTCCAGCTACCGGCGATGGCGTAAAGTACGCCTCCCAGCACTCCGATCACCAGCATGGCCGGCAACGGGCCGAGCCGCGCCTTTCGGTGACGGAGGGCGCGCAGGATATTCGCAAGATGGCGCCGGCGGATCGTCGCCACTGCAATCGCTCCAGACAGGACCAGCGCGCCCCCGGCCAGCCAGCCGGGTTCCGCAAAAGGTGCAGGCTCTATGGCCGGCCTGGACCCAAACGAAGCACCGGCAAGCGCGCCAAGAAGGCTACCCAGCACGGTAC
>JAGREF010000122.1 GCA_020446665.1 Sphingomonadaceae bacterium | reverse complement strand
TGGTGATGAACTTCCTCGCCGCGCAGGCACAGAAATTCAGCCCGCGCACGATCCTGTTTGACAAGGATCGCGGGGCGGAGCTGTTCATTCGCGGGATTGGCGGGCGCTATGACCGGATCAGCCCCGGCCATCCGACGGGCTTCAATCCGCTGGCGCTGCCCGATACGCCGACCAACCGGGCCTTTCTGCGCGATTGGCTGGGCGTAATGCTAAAGGCCGAAGGGCCGGAGGAACTTTCGACGATTTCTGCTGCGGTCGATGCCGCCTATGGCAATGACAGCTCGCTGCGCCGCCTGCGCCATTTCAAGGAATTGCTGGCAGGGGCGCGCCGCCCCGAAGCGGGTGATCTGTCAGACCGCCTTTCCGCATGGATTCATGACGGCGAACATGGCTGGCTGTTCGATAATGAGCGCGACCTGCTCGATCTCGATGCCCGTGTGCTCGGCTTTGACATGACTGCGCTGCTGGAAAATCCGCGCCTGCGCACGCCGGTTATGATGTATCTGTTCCACCGCATTGATGAGCGGCTGGACGGGCAGCCGACCATGATCCTGATCGACGAAGGGTGGAAGGCGCTGGATGATGAAGTCTTCGCCGCGCGCATTCGTGACTGGCTGAAGACCTTGCGCAAACGCAATGCGCTGGTCGGCTTCGCCACGCAAAGCGCGCGTGATGCGCTGGAAAGCCGCATTTCCACTGCGCTGGTTGAACAGACCGCGACGATGATCTTCATGCCCAATTCGCGCGCCCGGCCAGAGGATTATTGTGATGGCTTTGGCCTGACCAGCCACGAACTGGCATTGATCCGCAGCCTGCCTGCACATAGCCGCTGCTTCCTGGTGCGCCAGCCCGATGCCAGCGTGGTGGTGCGGCTGGACCTGTCGGGCGCGCCGGAAGTGCTGACCATGCTTTCTGGCCGTGAAAGCGCGGTGCGCCGCCTTGATCTGCTGCGTGAAGCGGTGGGGGACAAGCCAGCTGACTGGTATCCGGCGCTTACCGGGCGCGGCTGGCCGGGTTCGGCAGAGGCGGATGAAGATGGCGATCTGCCCGTCTGGCAGGCGGCCGAATGAGCAGCAATTGCCAGCAAGCCCTCGATGGCGTTGGCGTCGGCATTGCGACTTCGCTGCGCGCGGTCGATTGCGTCGCCAATGAAATGAGCGGGCAGGCCTTTGGCCGCCTGTTCGCTCCGGGCGGGGCGATGGTCCCGGCTCTGGTGACAATCCTGACGCTGTTCATCGCGATCTATGCGATCCTGCTGATGATCGGGCGGACCAATCTGGGCATTCGCGCGCTGATGCCGCGCATGTTCACGCTGGGTCTGGTGCTGACTTTCGCCACCAGCTGGGCAGCCTATCAGAGCGTGGTGTGGAACCTGGCCATTGGCGGGCCGGACTGGCTGGCGGGTGTGCTGACCGGCACGCAAGGTTCCGCCACGATTACCTTTGCAGACAAGCTGGACGTGGTCTTCATGGCTATCCAGCAAGCATCCGTGGCGCAGCAGGCAGGCGCGGCAGCAGGGCAGGGGGCAGCGGAAATCTCCGCATTCTCGCCGCCGGGCATGATGTGGCTGGGCACGATGCTGCTGCTGCTGGGCACAGTTGGCGTGCTGGTTACAGCGCGCATTGCGCTGGCCATATTGGTCGGGCTGGGGCCGATCTTCGTGGTCATGGCTCTGTTCAACGGCACGCGCGGCCTGTTCACCGGATGGGTGAAGGGCGTGACAATGATGGCGCTGACGCCGCTTTTTGCCGTGCTGGGTGGCGGGCTGATGCTGGAACTGGCGATACCGATCCTGTCTGCACTGGTTTCTACCCCCGGTGAAATCAACCCGCAGGCCGCGGTGGCCTTCTTCCTGATCGGTGCCGTGCATGTCGCGCTGATGTTCATGGCGCTGAAAGTGGCAGGGACCATGGTGGCGGGCTGGCAGGTCTTTGGCCTTGTGCCGGAAAAGGGTGAAGGTCGCGGCGGATTGTCCGGCCTGTTCGGTGGCGGCGCGCAGCCTGCCCCTGTTGCCGCCGCAGCCGCTCCGGCCGCAGCAGGCGAAGCATCTGGCGGGTCGCAACAGCGCCGCATTCCTGCCGCAGCGGTCATGCCCGTACAGGCAGCGAATGATACGGGCGGGGCGGGCACGACCACCCGTGAAACCCGGATCATCAACCAGACTTCAGCCGGGGGGCAGCTCTCCCCGCTTAATCCTGCATCCCCATCGCGCACGCGCGGCATCGGCAACCGGTTCCGCAGTGCCAGCAATGCCCGTCTGACGGAGAAACGAACATGACCTTGCGCGCCCTGATTCCGGCGCTTGCCCTGATCGCCGTTTCCGGCCCTGCCGGGGCGGAAGATTCGCGGCTGGTCGAACGGCTCTATGATCCTGCTGAGGTGGTCCGCATCAACGGCCAGACCAAGGTGCAGGCGACGATCCGTTTCGAAGAAGGCGAGCATATCGAGAATGTTGCCATCGGCGATTCCAGTGCCTGGCAGGTCACGCCGAACAAGCGCGCCAACCTGCTGTTTGTGAAGCCGCTGGCCGACAACGCCACGACCAATATGACCGTGGTGACCGACAAGCGGACCTATCTCTTCGATCTCGTTGCCAACCCGCGTGCCAAGCCGCTTTATCTGCTGAGCTTCTCCTATCCGGAAGAGCCGGAGAAGGACCAGCCGGTGCAGATGGCGCAGGGCCCCAATGCGATGGAATTGCAGGCAGCGAGCGATCCCTATGCGGTGGTCGATCCGGCAGAGCTCAACTTTGCGTGGAATGGCAGCGGAGACCGGAAATTACTGCCCGCGCGCACCTATGATGATGGGGACGCGACCTATCTCAACTGGCCCAATGGTGCTGCTGTGCCGGCGATATTGGTAACCGATGCCAAGGGCACGGAAGGGCCGGTGAATTTCACAGTGCGGGGCGATACTGTGGTGGTTGACGGCGTGCCGCGCACCATCATCCTGCGTTCGGGCAAGGAAGAGGCACTGCTGGTCAATAACGGCCCGGTGCGCGAACCGCGCCTTGCAAGCTTTGGGGCCGGTAGCAAAGCCAGCCAGACAGGGGAGGCTGAATAATGCGTCTTGCCATGCGTTTGCCCGCGAAAAAGGGCGCAGGCGGTGTCGCCAATGATGTCGATCCGCGCGAGGAACAATCGGCCGAGGTGATCGACCTTGCCAGCCGCAATGCCTTCCCGGCTGTCACGCAGCGAAAGGGCGCGTCGGACACGCTGGGCCTGCTCGCCGGTGTGGCGCTGGTGGCGACTGTGGGTGCGATTGCCTTTTGGGGGATGAACAGCGCCCGGGTCAGCCAGCAACAGGGCGTGGGCGGGAAACTGCAGGCGCAGGCGCCAGTTCCGGCAAGTCAGCCTGCCGCTCAGCCCGTCGTGCAGCCCGCGCAGCAGGGCGTGGTCCTGCAAGCCGATCCGGCCCCGGCCCCGGTGCTGGCGCAGGCCCCGTCACCGGTCGCTGCTCCGGCTGCCAATCCTTATGCGACGCCGACGGTTACATTTGATTCCAGCGCTCTGCCCGCCCCTGCGGCGGCGGCGCCAGTGGCAGCACCGGGCGCAACGGCAGCGGCCAGCGGTGGCGGCTCTGCCAATGATTTCGCCAGCCGGATTGGCGGTGTGGGTGGTGCAACTGCGCAAGCGACGGCGATGGTCAATCCGCAGACGACCGTAACGCAGGGCACATTGATCCCCGCTGTTCTGGAAACGGCGATTGATACGGATGTGCCGGGCTACGTCCGTGCGGTTGTTAGCCAGGATGTGCGCAGCTTTGACGGTACCCGTGTGCTGGTGCCGCGCTCCAGCCGCCTGATCGGGCAATATCAGTCTGGCCTGCAAGGCGGGCAAAAACGCGCCTATGTCATCTGGACCCGGCTGATCCGGCCCGATGGCGCGTCGGTCAATCTGGGGTCTCCGGCGATTGGCTTTGACGGGACGACCGGGCTGGAGGGCAAGACCAATAGCCGCTTCTTCCAGCGTTTCGGGTCGGCCATGCTGCTTTCGGTAATCGGTGGCCTGTCGACCATTGCGTCGGGCGGAACCTCCGTTGTGCTGGGTGGCGGGCAGAGCGCCGCCGCAGCCGCGGTGCAGCAGGACAGCCAGATCGGCCCGACCGTGCGCGTGCGCATCGGGGCGCCGATCCGTGTCTTCACCGCGCGCGACCTCGATTTCTCGCAGGTCAGCTGATGCGATGAGCGCGGACATCCACTCCCTGCAGCCTGAAAGCGGCCCCACTGCGATGGAGCGCAGCGTCTATCTTGACGCCTATCTCGCGCCTTTCCGCCAATGGCTGGACCGGGACAGTGTGACGGAAATCATGGTCAACCGTCCGGGTGAAGTGTGGGTGGAAGATGCTGCGCTGGGCGGCGGGATGCAGCGTGTGGACGTGCCCGAGATTGATGACCAGTTGGTGCGGCGGCTGGCCGAACAGGTCGCCCGGGTCAGCCATCAGGGGATCAACCGCGAACATCCGCTGCTCGG
>JAGREF010000121.1 GCA_020446665.1 Sphingomonadaceae bacterium | reverse complement strand
CGCTTGTTGACCGGGGAATTGGGACGACCCCAGATGTTTTCACCCATCCGGCGGTCGAGTTTGTACTTGGCGCTCTTGCGCTTCGACATAAGTCGTATCCTTCAATTTGCATCGTCACCCCATTGGTGACGCTTTAACCCGGTATCGCTCCGGCAGACCGATCTGTCCGACGCGGCGCCTGCTTCACCGGGGTGCAGGGCCAATTGCGAAGCGCGCCCATTAACAGGATTGGCCTGTGGGTCAAGAACAGAGTTTGGCTCGACATTGGGTATCCATGAGGGCAAGGAGTACGCCATGCATTCAAGCCTCAAGAACCCCGAAGACTGTTGTTCGATGGCAGAGGTGCGGGCTGGTGTCGATCAGACCGACAAGGATTTGTTCGCCCTGCTAACCCGACGCTTTGCTTTTATGCGTGCGGCGGCGCGAATTAAGGAAGACCGCTCGGCCGTACGAGATGAGGAGCGGAAGGCCGAGGTAATCCGGGCCATTGTGGATGCCGCACAGGAAGCTGGACTTCCGGCAAACGCAATAGGCGCCATCTGGAATGACCTTGTCGAAACGTCCATCGCTTATGAGATGGACGAATGGGATCGGCTCCGCCGCTGAGCATGTACTACCGATCGGGCTTTTCCAGTGAACTGAGTATCCCGCGAAAAGTGCGCACCTCCAGATGATTCCAGCCAGGTTTGGTCAGCATGGTCCGAAGTGTTCTTCGGGTTGCGTCAGAACGACTTTCCGGAAGGAAATACCCCTTTGGCTCCAGCAGTTGCTGAAAATGGCCAATCAACCCCTCAAGCTCTTCCTGTGGCGCAGGGGGCAATGGGGCTTCTGCCGTCGGCATGGCGAGATCATGATGCTTGGATAACTCGTAAGCAACGAGAATTACCGCCTGCGCAAGGTTCAGCGAGCCGAACTCCGGATTGATAGGTGCCGTGACGATGGTGCGGGCGAGGGCGACATCTTCTGTTTCGAGCCCTGACCGTTCGGGGCCAAACAGGAAGGCAGAGCGACCGGGAAGGGACGGGACTTCCTGTCCTGCTTGTTCGGGGGTGAGAACTGGCTTGGTGACCCCCCGTTTGCGCACTGTGGTGGCAAAGACATGTGCGCAATCGGCCACCGCTTCTGCGGTCGTCTCATAGACTTTTGCCTGCTCCAGCACGATATCCGCGCCTGCCGCCGCCGGACCAGCGGACGGATTAGGCCAGCCATCACGCGGGGAGACAAGCCGCATCTCCACCAGCCCGAAGTTGAGCATGGCCCGCGCCGCCTTGCCGATATTCTCGCCCAACTGTGGCCGGACGAGCACGATTACAGGCGGTTCAGCTGGCCGTGACATCGCCGATATCGCGGACATTGCTGGCGAAATCTTCGAAGTCCTTGGCCTCGCTGAAATCGCGATAGACGCTGGCGAAGCGGATATAGGCCACGCTGTCGATCTGGCGCAGGCCGTCCATGACCAGCTCTCCGATGCGCGCCGAAGGCACTTCGTTTTCGCCAGACGTTTCGAGCTGACGCTGGATGCCGGAAACAAGCCGGTCGATCTGTTCCTGTGAAACTCCGCGTTTGCGACAGGCGAGGGCGACCGATTGTTCCAGCTTGCGGCGTTCAAAAGCCTCGCGCTGGTCACCGCTCTTCACAATAACGATTTCGCGCAGCTGGACCCGTTCGAAGGTGGTGAAGCGCGCGCCGCAGCTGGTGCATTGCCGCCGCCGCCGAATCGAAGTGTTGTCCTCGGTCGGGCGGCTATCCTTTACCTGGCTGTCATCAAATGCGCAGAAGGGGCATCGCATCGGGGCTTACATCCCCGGATAGACGGGAAAATTCGCACACAATTCGGACACACGGCGGCGGACGCTTTCTTCGATCTGAGCATCGCCCTCTGCGCCATTCTTGCCAAGCCCTTCGACGACTTCCGCGATCAGCTTGCCCACTGTACGGAATTCTGCCGGGCCGAAGCCGCGTGTCGTGCCCGCCGGTGTACCGAGCCGGATGCCGCTGGTCACAAAGGGGCTGCGCGTGTCGTAGGGAATGCCGTTCTTGTTGCAGGTCAACCAAGCGCGATCGAGGCCCTTTTCGGCGTCCTTGCCAGTCACATTCATCGAGGTCAGATCGACCAGCATGGAATGATTATCGGTCCCGCCGGATACGATCCGCAGGCCGTTTTCTTCAAGACTGGTGGCAAGGGCGCGGGCATTTTCGACCACGCTATGCGCATAGGTCTTGAATTCCGGGCGCAGAGCCTCGCCAAAGGCAACCGCCTTGGCAGCGATCACATGCATCAGCGGGCCACCCTGCAGACCCGGGAAAACCGCCATATTGAGCGGCTTGGTCAGTTCCTCGTCATTCCACAGCATCACGCCCGAACGCGGGCCGCGCAGGCTCTTATGCGTGGTAGTGGTGACGATATGGGCATGGGGGAAGGGCGAGGGGTGGGCATCGCCTGCGACCAGACCCGAAATGTGGCTCATATCGACCATCAGATAGGCACCGACTTCATCCGCGACCTTGCGGAAAGCTGCCCAGTCCCACACGCGCGAATAGGCGGTGCCGCCGGCGATGATAATCTTGGGCTTGTGCTCTTTCGCAATCGCCATCACTTCGTCCATGTCGATGCGCTCATCATCCTTGCGCACGCCATAGGCGACCGGATTGAACCATTTGCCGCTCATATTCACCGGCGAACCATGCGTCAGGTGGCCACCCGAATTGAGGTCCAGCCCCATGAAAGTATCGCCCGGATTGAGCAGGGCCAGGAACACGGCCTGGTTCATCTGCGAGCCCGAATTGGGCTGCACATTGGCGAAATTGCAGCCGAACAGCTGCTTGGCCCGCTCGATAGCCAGCGTTTCCACCACATCGGCATAGTCGCAGCCGCCATAGTACCGCTTGCCCGGATAACCTTCGGCATATTTGTTGGTGAAGACGCTGCCGGTGGCCTCCAGCACTGCCTTGCTGGCAATGTTCTCGCTGGCGATCAGTTCGATCTTGTCCTGCTGACGCTTCAGCTCCTTGCGGATCGCGCCGAAGATTTCGGGATCAGCCTGTTCAAGGCTGTCTGCCCAGAAGCGGTTCATGGCATCGGTGGTGGGGGCAACTTCAGTGCTCATGGCAAATTCTCAGACTTCAGGATTGGAAAGCTTGTCGACGCGGCGCTGATGGCGCCCGCCGGCGAATTCGGTGTTAAGGAAGGCATCGACACAGGCTTTAGCCATGTCAGTGCCGGTAAGGCGCGCGCCCATTGCGATGCAATTCGCATCATTATGCTCACGGCACAGTGCCGCCGAAAGTGGTTCCGATACCAAGGCACAACGTACAGATGGGTTACGATTGACGCTGATCGAAATTCCGATTCCGCTGCCGCACAAAGCTACACCGCGCTCTGCGGTGCCATCGGCAACGACACTGGCGAGTTTATAGCCATAATCCGGATAATCGACACTGTCGCCGTCATGCGGGCCAAGATCTGCGACTTCATGCCCTGCTTCAATCAAATATTCGCGCAGCTCGGCCTTGAGGGCGAGGGCCGCGTGATCTGAGGCTATGGCGATGCGCATGATTGTGCTCTGGGACTCGGTTAGAGGGATTGGGGCCACATAAGGGCTAGGTCCACTGATTGCCACCGCAAAGCGAGGCTCTTCCCCCACCAATGCCGGGGTGTATCAAATGCGCACCTCTCGCCATTCGCCGGGGGCCAACCCTTCTACCGTCCAGTTTCCAACTGCCCAACGCACCAGTCGAAGTGTGGGGAAACCCACCGCAGCCGTCATCCGCCGCACCTGGCGGTTTCGCCCTTCCTGTATTGTGAGTTGCAGCCAGCTGTCCGATACAGTCTTGCGACTGCGGATGGGCGGGTCACGGGGCCAGAGAGATGGGGGCGGGATTAGCTCCGCCAAAGCCGGGCGAGTTGGCCCATCTTTCAGATTAACGCCACGGCGCAGACGTTCCAGCGCATCCGCGTCAATCGTCCCCTCAACTTGCACCAGATAGGTCTTTTGCAGCTTGAATTTCGGATCGGCAATTCGGGCCTGCAGCCTGCCATCGTCGGTTAGCAGCAACAGGCCTTCGCTGTCCCGATCCAGCCTTCCGGCCGGATAAACGCCCGGTATGCCGACAAATTCCGACAATGTCTGGCGTTCGGCAGGGCTGCCTCGATCGGTGAATTGCGAGAGCACATTCATTGGTTTGTTGAACAGAATTAGTCGGGACATGCGGGGCGCCTATGCCGGGATGAAACGACGCGCGATGCGTTTACCAAGAGCAATTCCCGGCAATTCGACCATGCGATGTATCACTGAACTGACCAGCAATGTGCCAATGAGCGTTAGTCCTCCGAGCAAGACGGTAGCCGTGACAGGGGTTTGGGCCGGCAGGAGGCAAGCAAGGAACAGCATGATTGGCAAGTGAGTGAGGTAAAGTGAGTAGGACCATTCACCCAAGGCTCGCATCAGCCCGCTGCGGAGCCAGGCCAGAGCTAGTGCGCCGTTGGCAAGCGCTGCCACCAGCATAGTGGCAGCGAATCCTTCCATAAGCCCGGGGGCTGGATTGCCATAATCATAGGTACCCATTTTCCATTCCCCGGTTATGCCGAAAAAGTAGATGGTGCGAAAAACGGTCAGCCCGGCCAAGCCGGACAGGGCGAACAGCAAGGCCGGGGTCTTGCGCAATTGCTGGCCATGCACAGCGATGATCACGCCCAAAGCGAAATGGACGAGATATAATGAGGCAGACCAGGGGTGCGGCCACCCTTTGGCGGCAAGTGACAAGGCTGCCAGAACCGCGACCATAGCCAAACCTGCCAGTTTGGACTTGCGGGCGATCCAAACCATGAACGGCACGAACAGAGACCCGACCAATTCAACGTAAATCGTCCAGAGCGGTGGGATCAGGGCCGCATTCCATGCTGCCAGCGTCATGGTGATATTGTGCAGCGAGAGGTTCGCCATGTGATTGACGGGCCATCTGGCCAATATCGTATCGGGAATGTCCGGCCGCAGCCACACCAGGATTATCGCCAGCGCAGTCGCCGCCCATATCGCGGGATAGATCCGGAACAGGCGCTTGAGCCAGAAACGCAAGGAACGGCTCCAAAATATCGCTGTCACATTCTCCAATGACCGGGCCAGCACAAAGCCGCTAAGCACAAAAAACAAAATCACCGCCGCATGGGGATTGATCAGAAACCCCGCCGCCACGAGGGTTTCTCGGGACAGGGGGTATATCAGCAGCAAATGGGAAAACAGCACGACTAGCGCTGCCATGCCGCGCAATGCGGTCAGCTCTTCAATTCGAGAAGGCTTGGGGGCGGCAATCGCCATGCGATTACGGCCCCCTTGCGGATTTACTGATCGAGGAACGAACGCATCTTGCGGCTGCGGCTCGGGTGCTTGAGCTTGCGCAGCGCCTT
>JAGREF010000120.1 GCA_020446665.1 Sphingomonadaceae bacterium | reverse complement strand
GCGGCATAGACCACGCCCAGCTGGTACCAGGCAAAGGGATTATAGCGATCGCGCGCCACTGATGCGCGCAGGACGCGCTCCGCCTCTTCGTGGTTCGCCGGGTCTTCCGTGGCGATCAGCGCATGGCCAAACAGGCTGGCAATCAACGGTTCGCTATTGGTCAGGGCCGTGGCCCGGCGCAGCGGATCAAGCGCATCCAGCGGGCGCCCGGATTCGAGCAGCACCTGTCCTTTCAGCTCCAGGAAATAGGGGTCATCCGGGTCTGTTGCCAGCAAAGCGTCTGCCTCTTCCAGGGCGTCATCAATCAGGGCATTCTTGTGATAGGCATAGGCCCGGGCATAGCGGGCCGGTACGTCGGTCATGCTCTTGGGATAGCGCTGCAGGGTCCGGGCCGGTTCACTCTGATATCCGAACAATTTGGCCTTCACCCGGACAAAGCGCGCCTGCAGCACCGGATCATCGGGCGCATCCCACGCCGGGTCGCGCTGGTAATCCTCACGCAGCCGGGCAATCCGGTCGCCTGACAACGGATGAGTGCGAGTAAAGGCGGCGTCATCGCTCTGGCTATAGCCATAGCGGAATTCCTGCGCCCGCAGCTTGCCAAAGAAAGCCAGCGATCCGCGCCCGGAAATCCCCGCCTTGGAGAGATATTCCACGCCCGCAGCATCAGCGCTGCTTTCCTGCACCCGGCTGAAAGCGAGATATTTGCCCATCGCGGCCTGCTGGCCCGCCATGATCACCCCCATCGCGGCATCGCCCGCCCCTGCGGCAGCAGCGGCAACGCCCAGCAAGAGCGAGAGGATGGTAATATTGGTCGCGCCCTGCACCCCCTCCTGGTTACGTATAATGTGTCCGCCGGTAATGTGGCCCAGTTCGTGCGCGATTACGCCTTGCACTTCATTGGCGGTATCCGCCGCGTCGATCAGGCCGGAATGGATGTAGATCGCCTGCCCGCCTGCTACGAAAGCATTGATCGAACGGTCATTGATCAGGATGATATCGACATTGCCCGGCTCCAGACCAGCAGCCTCGACCAGCGGTGCGGCCATATCCTTGAGCAAGGCCTCTGTCTCCGCATCGCGCAGGATGGATTGCGCGGCCACGGGCTGGCTGGCGAGCGAAAAGGCAGCCAGCATCGCCAGCAGCACGCCAAGCTGCCGACCGAGGGCGGGAAAAGAAACGCGCATCATGATGATTTAGCGCGTTTCGGCCTGAACCGGAACTGAAGCAGACTGGTCCGCAGCGGGGCGGCGCAGGAAGGCCAGCACCGCGTCCTTGGCCCGGCGATCCCGGTCAAACGGGCGGGCCATAGTGACGATGCTGCCTGCATGGTCCATCCCGTCAAGGATCACCGGTTCCATGGCTACGCCCAACACGCTCATACGGGTCGCCAGGGCACTGGAGTTACGCGGTTTTACCGTTACGTCTGCACCACCTGTCAGCAACAGCATGGGCGGAGCATCGGCGCGGGCAAAATTGATCGGCTGAGTCGCTGCAAGGTCAGGCGCATCGCCAAAGGCGCGCTCAACACCCTCGCCGTCCAGCGGCAGGAAATCACACGGACCGGCCAGCCCGACGACCCCTTTCAGCACATTATCAGGCAAGCCTTCCCGCCCCAGCCATTGCCGGTCAAGCCCCAGCATCACCGCATTATAGGCACCGGCAGAATGACCCATCAGATAGATCCGATCAGGATCGCCGCCGTGATCGGCAATATTCTCGTAAACCCATTTTACCCCGGCGGCGCTGTCTTCCAGCATGGCGGGAAATTTGCCGTCATTGCCTAGCCGATAGCCGAGATTGACCGTGACAAAGCCTTCATTGGCAAAATTGCGCGCGACAAAGCCATATTCGAACGGGCTGCCGCTGCTCCAGCCGCCGCCATGGATGAACACTAGCACCGGGCGCGGCGCATCTCCCTTCGCGGCACTGGCGGGGACCCAGACATGCAGTTGCTGCTCAGGTTGCTCTCCCAGCGAGACTGGCCCTGCCACATGGCGCGCCATTCCCGAAGTGAACCAGCTATCGACTTCATCGAGAAGCCAGGTCGCGCGGGTTGCGACCGCCCATTGCCACAGGGCCACGAATGCAAGAGCGAACACCACCAGCCCCAGCAGTGCCCATCCCATCCAGCCAATCCTTCGCTTTCGTGCCATAGGCACGTCTTAACGATGCATGGGCATTGCGTGCAAACGGAAACCGGCCCGCCCCCCGGAGAAGATGGGGCGAGCCGGTTATTCGGGTACGAATTTGGGTTAGCTGACTTTAACCGGCCAGCTTGCGCGCGGCGCGTTCGATCAGCGGCACGTCTTCCGGCACCTCGCCCAGCACGGCAATGGTGCCATCGGGCATGCGGCGGATCATGACGAGACCGAATTCCGGGCCTTCGGCGGCCAGTGAATCAAAAGTGGTGACATCCAGTTTCCGCAGCTTCTTGGCCAGCGCTTCGCGCGGGCCGTCCGTGGCTTCCACAGGCCTGCCGCTTTCCTCGCGGCGCAGGCGGCGCTCTGCCTTGACCACGCCTTTCAGGCCGCCTTCGGCCTGGCGCAGGAACCCGGCAAGTTCGCCGCGGCCCAGCCCCAAACGGTGGCCATGGTTGAGCACGGCAGCATATTCAGTCAGGCGGGTCTTGTCGTAATCAGTGCCGAAAACCAGTTTCACAACCGGGGTCATCGGTGCGCGATCCTGAACAGTCAGGCCATCTTCAGCGACCAGTTCCTCGAATTCGCCCGGCGCTTCCAGTGCGGCGATGGAGAAGTCATAGGCCTGACCAACCGCTTCATAAAGCGCGACACGAGTGCGATCTTCACTGCTGCGAGCAGCCATGGCCAGCTCACGCGCTGCAGCGAGGCAGTCATGCAGGCCGAACTCGTCCGCCTGGTCTACCGGGCCAACAGCTTCTGCTTCACCGACCCAGCCAGCGTCAGAGTCATGGAGACCCTCGAACTCTTGCGCATCGTGCTGCTCCAGCGGATTTTCGAGCACGAGCGGCTGGCGCGGTGCAACAGCCCCGAGGATGGGTTCGTCTTCGCCCCAATCATCCTCTTCGTCCTCTTCGTCAAACCCGGCCAGGTCGGACAGGCCAAAACGCGGCTCCGGCAAGCCAGCGCCACCCTTGGGGACGCCGGTATTGGCGAGGCTGGCAAAGCTGCCGCTTGATCCGGATTCATATTCGTCTTCGTAATCCTCGTCATCGAAGTCTTCGTCTGCTTCCTCGTCGAAGCTGTCCGCGAAATTGTCATCGAGATCGAGGATTTCGGCACCCGTAAGATCGAGTTCGTCACTGTCGAAATTGTCGATGCTGTCATCGGCATTATCGAAATTGCTGATGTCGTCGCTGGCCATCGTGTCCGCGCCGGGGCCATCAGCCCAGTCGGTTACCGGGTCCGGCTCGCGCACGGGCTCAGCATGTTCCTCTGCGTCTGCTTCCAGCGCCTGGTCGATTTCCAGCAGCAATTCGTCAGTTGTCTGCTGGTCAGCCATTTCCTTCCAGTTGATCACGCCATAGATGAAGTCGATCGTGTCATCATCGCTGGAAAATGGCAGCAGGATACCGCGATAGAGAATCGTCGCCCCACGCTGGTTTACGAATTCCGCTTCGAAACCGATCGGTGCCTGATTGGCGAGAATTTGCATGTAATGGTCAGTGATTCGACTCAGTAGCGAACGGCTGGGCACGTCTGACAGAGTCTCGATCTCATCGCTTGCATCGCATTCGCGGGCAATCTCCGAGCCGACGAACTGGATCGCGGGATCCTCGATCCCGGCGGTGAAATCGAGCACCACACTATAGGGGCCGAAGTCATGCAGATTTTCCGGATCAAGGTCCTCAATCGACGGAAAATTGCGGTCTTTCAGCAATCCGGCCCAGTGATTATAGGCGCGCACCTGCATCCGGCGCTCGTCCTGCCCGATGGGCGAGGGCGGCGGTTCGCGAACCATGTCGTCCTCAGCCGGGTCATAGTCGCGGTAGTCGTTGGCGTAATCGCCTGACCCGAAATTTCCGCGCAAAGTATCCATGGCAGGTGTGCCCCCAATTCGGTGTTTCACCTGCTTTTTGGCGCGACGTGGTAAACATACCGTTAAGTTGCGCCAGAAACCTTGTTGCGCCGCTTTGGTGACGTCAAAGGGGGGGCGTCATGACGTCACTATGGCGCGGAACAGCAGAAGAAGGCATCTGCGCCGTGCACAGAACGCGAAATGTCGCGCCCCCTGTTCGGCCCGAATTTGCCGCCACAGCCAACCGACTGGCGTCACAACTGACGCCACCCTAGAACATGTAGCGCATCCTGATTGTCTGGCTGACTTTCTGACTGCTCACATCAAAGGCGGCACTGGTAAATTTGGGCGGGCCCATCCGGACCTTGGCATCGCGGGAAAAGCCGAACCCTTCCTTGGGCATCATGCCCAGGGCCAGATCCGCCTTGCCATTATTATTCTCGTCATGAAGCAAGGCGATGGCGTAGCGACCGGGTGGGATATCAGTGAAGGTGAATTGCAGCTTGCTGCCCGACGGGATCACTTTCTCATAGGCCTTGCAGCTATTGGGCCAACCCTTGGCCACGGTGGTCAGGCAGGCGCGCACCACGCCCTTGTCATTGCGCAAATCGGTGACGGTGACTTCCACACTGGTGGTCGCCGCCGGCGGCGCGGCAGAGGCCAGCAGCGCTGCGCCGCCCGTCAGGGTCAGCGCATAAACGCGTCGGAAAGGCCGCGATCCGTGCCGCACAGGCGATCCCAGAAGCGAAAATAAAGGCCGTAATTGCATAGATAGTGCTCGTGATGTTTCTGGTGGTGGCTCGCTGTTATCAGCCAGCGTCCCAACCGGGAATGAACAAGGGCGCGCGGGAACAGCTCCCATCCCATGTGATTGGTGACGCCCATCAGCGTCATGATTGCCAGGACACAGCCCAGCATGGCGACATGGATCGGGACCAGCAAGACCAGCGCCGGGATCACCACGGCCCCGGTGATGGCCTCCCATGGGTGAAAGCTCATTGCTGCCCAGGCGGTGGGCGGGCGGCTGG
>JAGREF010000119.1 GCA_020446665.1 Sphingomonadaceae bacterium | reverse complement strand
GGTAACCCATTCAAATTCCATCCTGTCAGTGGCCGGGCCTTCCACCCGCAAGCGGCGGTGCCCGGCAATGAAGCACGACTCATCCGGCCGCCAGCCGCAGCGAAAATGTCGTGAAAGGCCCCCATGGCGACAGGAAATGATTTTTGCAACCGCGAAAAAGACAGGAATAGGTTTGTACTGGCCAAGCAGAAATCGCCCGGACGGACAGGCCGCCGGGCGATTCCCTAATTTATTCTGCGCGTTATTAAGAGCGGTCAGGCAGCTCCGCTCATGCGGTTGAGCTTCTCCAGCGCTTCGCGCAGGGCCCGCTCCGTTTCCGTTTGGTTGACGGCCGGCAGGGCCGAGGCATTGCTGCCAAAGCTGCCACTGGCAGCGCCCGTTACCTTGTTTGCGCCTGGTGCATCAAACGGGCGCGGACCGCTGTTCGGCTGCACCGCCGGCATGGAAGTGGTCGCAGGCGAGAATTCTGCCGGATCACGCGAAGGGCCGTCAGCCGCCGGGGCAGCCCGGCGATTATCCTGTCCGGGGAAGATCACCACCGGTTCGACCGGCCCGTCACCCTGCACATCATCGTCAATGCGCACCGCCTCGCGCCCACTGCCGAGCGGACGCTTCATGTCCAGCAGTGAACTATAGCCGGA
Organism: Sphingomonadaceae bacterium; assembly: GCA_020446665.1. Taxonomy (GTDB): domain Bacteria; phylum Pseudomonadota; class Alphaproteobacteria; order Sphingomonadales; family Sphingomonadaceae; genus JACXVD01. The sequence continues at coordinate 11,521 of JAGREF010000119.1, read as the reverse complement.
ATCCTCTTCGGAATAATCCTCTGCATACTCACTGTCTTCCTCGACATCGAGCTCCAGCGGCTGTTCCTGCGCCGCCGCCACCGGATCGGCGAAAGCTGCCGGCATGGCGGGCTTCGCCTCCATCGCAGGTGCGGCCGGGGCAGAGAAGGGGCGCAGTGCGGAAACATTGAGCCGCAGGGAAAGGTCAGGCCCGTCATCTTCCATGTCGTCATCATCAAGCGCGAAGGGGCGGAAAGCAGCCGGGACGACGTCAGCGGCAGGCGCAGTGACTGGCTGCGCTGCCGGGACAGGTGCCGGGGCCGGTTCTGTCGGCTCCAGGCCTCCCAGCGGGTCCGCAAAGGCCGCGGGCATAGCCGGGGCAGAAACGGGCGAGGCAGGTGGCGGCGAGACCGGCATAGAAAAGGGAGCGGGCGCAGCGGCGCGCGCAGCAAAAGCCGGCAATTCCAGCGGCATCTCTGCAGCATCAGCTTCGGTAGCCGGGGCCATCGGTGCCGCCATAGGCGGCTGCAGCGGGGCAGCAGCTGCGGTCGAGCCTGCTTCGGGATTTGCCTTTTGCCGTTCCAGCGACTGGGCGAATCGTGCAACCAGCTCTGCCATGCCCAGTTCGCCCAGCGGGCGTACCTGTTCATGCTCGGCAACCGTTGCGGCTGCAGCAGGTGCAGGCGCAAATGTCTCTGGCACAGGCTGGGGTGCCGGCGCGACAGGGCGCGCTGCAGCAAAGGCAATTGCACCTAACGGGCTATAGGCCTGCGGTTGAGGCGCATAAGGCTCTGCCACGAAAGAAGATGCAGCAGGCTCTGCCTCAGGCTCTGCGATATGGTCCCCAAACGGGTTATAATGCTCACCCTGCGAAGGGTTGGCATCCGAATCAGGCTGGTTATTCATAAATACCTCTTCCTCGCCGCCATCGGCACTGGAGTCGGGTTCGGTCGAAATTTCGACAAGGGCCTGCGGGATGGCCACATTGTGCGGCGGCATGGCCGGTTCAGCCGCAGCGTGTGCGAAAGCCGGTTCAAGATAGGCCGGCGCAACATCTGTCGCGGCAAATTCGGGCTGGGGCGCAGGCGGCGCGAAGGGCGCAGCACTGTCCGCAGAGACCGGGGTTGGTTCCGGCGCGGCAAAATTGTTGAGCTCAAGCGCTTCTTCTTCCGGGACGTCCAGCACTTCTGCAGCGGCAGCAAAATCGACGCCCACCGGCTCGGCAGGTGCATCTTCTGCGGCAAATTGGTCCTGCATTGGGATTGTCTGCGAATCACCGCCAGGCAAAGGCACCATAGCCAGATATTCGCTGCGCCCCACTTCCTCAGCCATGGCCAACGGGCGACGACGGCCCGCATTGCCGCGCGAACTGCTGGGTTCGCCCCATTCATCCTCGATATCATCATCAAGACTGTCGGAACCAAGTTCCTCACGCGCAGATATCGGGCGCTTGGCCGGCGCATCGTCATGGCGATCTGCACGGCGCAGGGCAGGCGAATTCTTGCGCATCGGCGCGGCGGGGGCCTGTGCCGAAGCCACTTTGCGGGCAACCAGCAAGCCGGCAATTATACCAATCAGCCCGGCAACCACCGCGATCAACATGCGCGCCTTGGCTCCCAGCGGCGGTGCCGCAGCGGGTAAAAAGGAGGCGATGCCGGTCACAGTGACGAGCTTTTCAAACAGGATTGCGGGCAAGACGAGGCTGCCAAAGCCCAGCAATGTCGCAAACCACAGCGCCACGATCGCCGGGAAAGCCCGGTGCGAACTGAGTGCCGCCTTCTTGTTTGGCTTAGCCTTGGATTTGCCTGCCACGATACACTTCCCTGTTACTTCCAGGAGCTGCCCCGCTTCGCCCTCAGGCAGCTGCGGAAACTACTCCATCCGGCACAGTGGCTAACAGTGTTTGGTAAACGACTTGATAACGATGAATGTTTTCCGCCCAATCATGATGGTCCGAAACATGCGTCCGCGCCCGTGCGCGCATCACTTCCCAGTCATCCTTCCGACTGGCGAAATCGGCCAGGGCAGCGGCCATGCCTGCCGGATCATCAGGCGGGAAGAGCAGGCCGGTCACGCCATCGGTGATGAGTTCGCGGTGCCCGCCAACATCCGATGCCGCCACCAGCCGCCGCTGGGCCATGGCCTCCAGCGGCTTGAGCGGCGTAACCAGATCCGTCAGGCGGCTTTTCTTGCGCGGATAGGCGAGGATATCGACAAGCGAATAATAGCGCTCAACCTCGCTATGGGGGACGCGGCCGGTAAATATGATGGCATCTTTCGCTGATGAAGCGGCCGCTTGCGCACGCAGGGCTTCCTCCATCGGGCCGCCGCCGGTCAGGAGCAGGCGCGCGCCCGGCTCCCGCTCCAGCAGCATCGGCATGGCCGCGATCAGATCATCCAGCCCTTCATAGTCATAAAAGCTGCCAATGAAGCCGATCACCGGTTCGCTGGAAATTCCCAGTTCCTGGGCCAGCGCATTGTCGCGTTCCGGTGGAGTTCCGAACAGCGAAAGGTCCACGCCATTGGGCGAAATGCCGATCTTGCCCGCCGGATAGCCCCGGGCGATCAGATCGTCGCGCAGGCCATGGCAGATGGTGAACACGGCATCGGCATTGGCGACAACGTGATTTTCCAGCGCCCGCGTCATGCGATATTTCAGCGAGCCTTCGCGCCCGGTGCCGTTTCCGACTGCCGCATCTTCCCAGAACGCACGGATTTCATAGACCAGCGGGATATTGTGCCGCCGCGCCACGCGCAGGGCCGCCATGCCGCACAGAGCCGGCGAATGGGCATGGAGCACATCCGGCTTCCATTCTTCGATCACGCGCTCAATCCCGGCAGCGAACAGAGCGATCTCGCGCATTTCGCGCATACCCGCCGGGCCGCTTGCTTCGCCGCGACTGCGATGGAAGATGATTCCATCCGCTTCCTCGCAATCAGGGCCATCGGCCAGATGGCGCAGGCCGGTCACACCGCGCACCTCCAGCCCGGATGCCTGCTGCGCCTTCAGGATTGCGCGCGTGCGGAACGTATAGCCGCTGTGTAGCGGCAGCGAATGGTCTAGGATGTGAAGAACCCGTGTCATGGCTCAAGCCTTTGCCATGACAAGCTTAACGCCGCGTCAACCGACCGCTGTTAAAGCCACCGCTCCAGCGCCTTAGTGCGCCTCGCAGCAGGACCCGCAACCGCGTGATCGACTATTTCACCCTTGCCCTTGGCCACGGCCTGATCGCGCTGGCGCTGATCCGGCTGCTGATGCGCAATGATCTGGACGAGGAAGAATTGTCGGCCGACCCGACTTTCGCCGCCAGCGACCCGGCGCGCCCGGTGCCGATTGGCGAGCGCAAGCGGCGGCAACAGCGGCAAAGGGAGAGGAACTGAGCGATGCTCGATCTTGCCCTGATCCTGTTTATCCTGGCCGTGCTGGCACTGGGTATCCGGCGCCCGTTTATCTGGGTGCTGGCCTATCTCTATATTGATATCCTTGCCCCGCAGAAAATCGGCTGGGCGATCACCGCCGCCATTCCCGTTTCGCTGATCGCCTTTTGCGCGGCCTTTGCCGGCTATCTGGCGGCTGACAGCAAGAAAGGCAGCCGCTTTACCCTGCGCCAGGGGATTCTGGTGGTGCTGCTATGCTATTGTGCGTGGACCACCAGCCATGCGGAATTCGCCGAAGAAGCGCTGGTGAAATGGGACTGGGTGTGGAAAGCGCTGGTCTTCGCGATTTTCCTGCCGCTGACATTGCGCACCAAAGTACGGATTGAAGCGGCCTTGCTGATCATGGTGCTGACAGCGGCCACGATCATCACCAATGCCGGGATCAAGACCGTGTTTGGCGGTGGCGGTTACGGCACGCTGCATATCTATGTGAACGACAATAGCGGCATGTATGAAAGCTCGACCCTGGCGACAGTGGCGATCGCGATCATCCCGCTGATTGTCTGGCTGGTGAAATTCGGGACCATATTCCCCGATGACTGGCGCGTGCGGCTCTATTCCGCCGCGCTGATTTTCTCCTGCCTGCTGATCCCTGTCGGGACGGAAGCCCGCACCGGGCTGGTCTGTATCGCCGTGCTGGCGATCCTGCTGCTGCGCGATGTGAAGCGACGGCTGACCTTTATCGTCGCAGGGGCGGCGCTGGGCATGATGGCGCTGCCCTTCCTGCCGCAAAGCTATTATGAGCGCATGTCCACCATCAGCGGCCACCAGAGCGACGAATCCGCATCCACCCGCGTGGCGGTGTGGAAATGGACGCTGGACTATGCCAGTCGCAATCCGATGGGCGGCGGGTTTGAGATCTATCGCGGCAACAAGTTCGAATTCAAGATGCCGGTCGCCGTGAAGGACGGCAACACCACAGCGGTCGAATATCAGGATGTGATCGATCAGGGCCGCGCCTTCCATTCCGCCATTTTCGAAATGCTGGGCGAGCAAGGCTGGCCGGGCCTGTTCCTGTGGCTTTGGTTGCATGCCGCCGGATTGTGGCAGATGGAGCGGCTGCGCCATCGCTTTGGCAGGCGGGAAGGCGGGCCGCACTGGCAGGGGCAACTCGCCTCCGCGTTGCAGAATGCGCAGATCATCTATCTGGTCGGATCGCTGTTCCAGGGGATCGCCTATCAGCCCTTCGTGCTGATGCTGATCGGGTTGCAATGCGCGCTATGGTCCTATTGCAAACGGCTTGATTCGCCGATTGGCAAGCGCCGCCCCGGCATGATGAGCGCACCAGCAATCGAGCAGAGCAGCAATGCCGTAACGGCACCTGGAGGCGCGTTGCGCTGAACCGAATGATGCGCCATGGTCCCCCGCGTGACATGAAATCGCGCGGAAAAGGAACAGAGCGCATGAGCCCACAGGAACTGGCCAGCAAGGCCGGCGAAATCATCGGCACATCCGAATGGGTCGAGATATCGCAGGATCGGATCAACAAGTTTGCCGATGCCACCGGCGACCACCAGTTTATCCATGTCGACGCGGAAAAGGCAGCGCAGACCCCGTTCGGCGGAACCATCGCGCATGGTTTCCTGACTCTGTCGATGCTGCCCCATCTCGGCGAGAATTCGGATGCGCCGAAGATTGACGGGATCAAGATTGCGGTGAATTATGGCGGCAACAAAACCCGCTTCATCTCCCCCGTTCGTTCGGGCAAGCGTATCCGCAGCATCGTCAAACTGCTGGAAATGATCGAGAAACGCCCCGGCCAGTGGCAGCAGACCAACGAGATCACGATCGAGATCGAAGGCGAGGACAAGCCTGCCCTGATCTGCGAATGGATGACCTTGTATTTCGTCTGACCTCTTCGCGACCAACCCTTACAGCCATTTTTGACAGGAGCGCCCCATGCGCGACGCAGTAATCGTTTCCACCGCCCGTACCCCGCTGACCAAGGCCGGGCGCGGTGCTTTCAACAACACTGGCTCGGCCACGCTGGGTGCACACTCGGTCCGCGCGGCGATTGAACGCGCCGGAATCGACGGGGGTGAAGTGGACGATGTGCTGATGGGCTCCGCCGTGCAGCAGGGCGGCCAGGCGGTGAATATCGGCCGCCTGGTGGCGTTGCGGGCGGGCCTGCCGGTCAGCGTGCCGGGCATGTCGATCGATCGCCAATGCGCCTCGGGCCTGATGACTATCGCCACGGCCGCCAAGCAGATCATCGTTGATCGGATGGATATCTGCGTCGCCGGCGGGGTTGAATCGATCTCCAAAGTATCCGGCAGCGGCAAGCTGTTTGTGGAACCCGATCCGGAACTGATCGCGATGCACAAGGATACCTACATGCCGATGATCGGCACGGCGGAAGTGGTGGCCAAGCGGTATGGCATCAGTCGCGAGGCACAGGATGAATATTCGCTCCGCTCGCAACAACGCACCGCTGCCGCGCAGGCCGCGGGCAAGTTCGATGACGAAATCGTTGCCTGCACGGCCACGATGGGCGTGATGAACAAGGAAACGAAGGAAGTCACCTTCCACGAAGTCACCGCCGACAAGGACGATTGCAACCGCCCCGACACCACGCTGGAGGGGCTGGCTTCGCTCAAGCCGGTGATGGGCGAAGGCCACACGATCACCGCCGGCAATGCCAGCCAGCTGAGCGATGGCTCCAGCGCCTGTGTGGTGATGGAAGCCGGCGTTGCGGCAAAGCGCGGGCTGGCGCCGCTGGGTCGCTATGTCGGCATGGCCGTGGCCGGCACGGAGCCGGACGAAATGGGCATCGGCCCGGTCTATGCGATCCCGAAACTGCTCGAACGCTTCGACCTGAAGATGGACGATATCGGCCTGTGGGAACTGAACGAAGCCTTTGCCGTGCAGGTGCTTTATTGCCGCGACAAGCTGGGCATTCCCGATGACCGGCTCAACGTCAATGGCGGCTCGATCTCCATCGGCCACCCCTTCGGCATGACTGGCGCCCGCTGCGTTGGCCATGCGCTGATCGAAGGCAAGCGCCGGGGCGACAAATATGTCGTCGTCACCATGTGCGTGGGTGGCGGCCAGGGCGCGGCTGGCCTGTTCGAAGTCCTGTAACGATGCGGCATGCTGCCTTCGCTCTGACGCTGCCAGCTCTGGCACTTGCGGCCTGCTCGCCTTCCGAAAGCGAGGACGCTGCGCCGGAATCAGCTGTGACAGAGGAAGGCAGCCCCGCTGCCGAGCTGGCAGAAGGGCCCAGGGAAGCGGGGGAGGCTGCGGAACCGGCCGCCTCTTCGTCACGCGGCCCGACATCTGCCTATAGCGACCTCGATCTCGACCAATGCACGGTCATTGAAGACGCCACAGAGTATGAAAGCGTCATCTGGCGCTGCGCTGGATTTGGCGGCATCCCGCTGATCGTGGGCTTGGGTGATGGGCGCTATGATGTCGATGCAGGGGTCGACAATGGCAATTTCGGGACGATGGGCGCCTTCAACAATCCGGGCGACAAGGTCGAATGGCGGCTCGATGGCGGCAAACCCTTTGCCATTATCTACCGTCTGAATGACGCGACCAGCGAAATTGGCGGGCAAGGCGGCAGTTTTCTCGTCGTCGAAACCATTGGCAGTGCGGGCAAGCCAGGCTGCGAAGTGGCCCGCGTGGATGGCGCAACCCGCGATGCCAATGCCCGCGCGCGGCAACTGGCGGACGAACTGGCGCGCAATTTTGCCTGCGGATCGGACGAGCCGGTGATGGTGGGCAAACGCACCGGCTGACGCGCCAGCCTTGCTCTTGGCGCAATAAATGCGCACCATCTGCCGCGCAGAATCGGGGAACGCGCAGGGAGAGGTCGCATGGGCATCATGGAAATCATCGGCATTGCCGCCAGCGTCAGCCTGCTGTCGGGCTGGCGGCTCTATTTGTCGATCGCCGCGACGGGCTTGGCAATGCGTTATGATGTGCTGCCCGTGCCGGAACATCTCGCCAGCCTGTCTGCACTGGACAGCCCATGGGTGATCGGCATTGCCGGTGTGGCCGCAATTGTCGAATTGCTGGCAGACAAGGTCGCCTGGCTCGATTCGCTGTGGGACAGTGTTCACACCTTCATCCGCCCGATTGGCGGCGCTTTGCTGGCGCTGGCGATTATTGACCCGGCGGACCCAGGCACGCAAGTTATCGCCTTTATCCTCGGCGGCGGCGGCGCGCTGCTTGCCCATGGCGGCAAGGCCAGCGCGCGGGCGGTGGTCAACACCAGCCCCGAACCGGTCAGCAATATCGCGGTCTCCACCACAGAGGATGTGATGACGGCAGGCCTGCTCTGGGCGGTTTACGAATATCCGGTCGCCGCCGCCGGGGTTGCCGCGCTGCTGCTGCTCATGGCGCTGGGCCTGCTCTATGTCGCGCAAAGGCTGGTGAAGAAATTGTTCCGCAAGGAAGCGCCGCCGGCTTAGGTTTGGGGGCCTTTCCACCGTCTGCTTCTGAGCGGCTAGTGCCGGAAAGCTGCAGTTCGGCAAACGACGCTATTGCGGAAGATGGCGACCTCACACAATCGTCATCCCAGCGAAGGCTGGGATCGCTGGCGGCGCCGCGCTAGCGCGATGGTGTGCTCTTTATCGGCGCAACCGCCGATCTGCCCGCGCGATTTATTCGAGCACATCGACTAAACGGGAGCGATCCCAGCTTCCGCTGGGATGACGGGTTTGCTGGATGAAGGGATCGGAACGCCCCCGCCGCCTAAACCGCCTTCAACGCCGCCTTGCCCTTGGCCGCCTTGCGGCTGTGGGTGACGATGAATTCCTCCAGCACCGGGGCGATCTGGCCGCGCCATTTGCTGCCGTTGAAGATGCCGTAATGCCCGGCCCCTTCGGCGAGGTAATATTTCTTCTTCGCATCGGGCAGGCCGGTGGTGAGGTGCAGCGCCGCCTTGGTCTGGCCGACGCCGGAAATATCGTCTTTCTCGCCTTCCACCGCCAGGATTGCCGTGTCGTGGATCGCGCCCAGATCGACCAGCTTGCCGCGATGCACAAACTCGCCATTGGGCAGCGAGTGCTTCTGGAACACTTCCTCCACTGTCTGGAGATAGAAATCCGCTGTCATGTCACAGACAGAACGATATTCGTCGTAGAAATCCTTGGTCGCTTGCGCACTTGCGTCGTCGCCAGCGGTGAGGTGCTTGAACATCTCGTAATGGCTGAGCAGGTGGTTGCCGAGATTCATGCTCATAAAGCCTGCCAGCTGCATGAAGCCGGGATAGACCCGCCGCCCTGCACCGGGATATTGCTGGGGCACGGTGGCGACAACATTATGCTGAAACCACTCGATCGGGCGATCCATCGCCAGATCATTGACGGAAGTGGGCGATTCGCGCGTATCCACCGGGCCGCCCATCATGGTCAGGCTGGCCGGGCGATAGGGATTGTCGTCCCCCGCCATCACCGCGGTCGCCGCCAGCGCGGGGACGGAAGGCTGGCACACCGCCAGCATATGCGTGCCTTCACCGATAAAGCTCAGGAATTCGATGAGATAGTCGATATAATCGTCAAGATCGAAACGACCCTCATGCAGCGGTACCATCCGGGCATCGGCCCAGTCGGTAATATAGACCTCATGCCGCTCGACCATCTTCGCCACCGTGCCGCGCAGCAGCGTGGCGAAATGACCGCTCATCGGCGCGACAATCAGCAGTTTCGGGGCGTTTTCTGGCAGTGCATCATGGGTAAAACGCAGCAGATCGCCAAACGCCTTGCGCATCACGGTCGCTTCCGTGACAGCATGGGGCACGCCATCGACATCGACCGAATGAATATCGAATTCCGGCTTGCCGCGCGGAGCCGTGGCATGGGCGAAGACTTCCAGCGCCGAGGCGAAAGTGGGGCCAAAGCCCATATAGCCAAAGGGCAAAGCCGGATTGGTCAGCATTTCTGCGGTCATGGAGGCCATGGCGCTGGCGCTGGTCATCCAGGCGCGCTGCATTTCATGGGCTTGGTAAAGCATGCGATTCCCCTGCTGGTAGCCTTCCTACGGGCGTTTGGTCTCGCACAAAATGGGCCTTTTCACCTCATTGTGCAATGCACAAAAGTGCACAGAGGCCAAAATGCTGGGCCAATGCTGGATTTTGGCAGTCGGCATCGCTACTTCCGCATCCATGGAAGAACAGCCCGCCCCCGTACAAAGCGCATCTGAACCCGAAACCGCCAGCGCGCCGCCGCCAAAGGCGAAATCACTTGGCCCGCTGCGGATGATCTGGCGCGAGGCGGCGCAATATCCGCAGCAGATTGTTCTGGCCATGATTGCGCTGGTCACCACGGCTTCTGCGATGGTGGCGATCCCCGCGCGGATCAAGGTGATCATCGATCAGGCATTCGGCACCGGCGCGCAACAGGCCGAGATCGACCATGCATTCTATTATTTGCTGATGATCGTGATCGTGCTGGGACTGGGCACAGCGCTGCGTTTCTACTTCGTCAGCTGGCTGGGTGAGCGGGTAGTCGCGGATATTCGCGGCAAGGTGCATCGCAATCTGTTGCGGCTTGCTCCCGGCTTTTTCGAGGAAAACAGCCCCAAGGAAATTTCCAGCCGTATGACCGCCGATACCGCCTTGATCGAGCAGGTGGTGGGCACGACCGTTTCTGTCGCCCTGCGCAATGCGATCATGGCAGTTCTGGGGACGACCTATCTCTTCTGGCTCGCTCCGGGCCTTGCATCCATGCTGCTGATCGCAATTCCGCTGATCATCATCCCGATTGTCCTTTTCGGCAGGCGGCTGCGCAATGTCAGCCGCACCAGCCAGGATCGCGTGGCCGATGTGGGGGCAATGGTGACGGAAGTGCTCGGCGCGATGAAGATCGTGCAGGCCTTCAATCAGGAAGACCGTGAAAGCGCGCGCTTCAGCGGTGCGGTGGAGGAAACCTTTACCGTCGCCAAGCGCCGCATCCTGATCCGCGCAGTGATGACGGCGCTGATCATGTTCCTTGTCGTAGGTGGCATCACCATGGTGATGTGGCGCGGCGCAGTGGCGGTTTCCACCGGCGAGATCAGCGGCGGGACCATCGCCGCCTTTGTCTTTACAGGCGGACTGGTGGCCGGTGCCTTTGGTTCGCTGACCGAGGTCTATGGCGATTTGCTGCGCGGGGCGGGGGCTGCCAGCCGCCTGAACGAGCTGCTCAACGAACAGCCCGATATTGCGCCGCCTGCAAAGCCAACGCCCCTGCCCGTTCCCCCGCGCGGCAGCCTGTCGTTCCGCAATGTCACGTTCCGCTATCCCACACGGCTGGAAACGCCCGCGCTGAAGGACTTCTCGCTGGAGGTGGAACCGGGCGAGACAGTGGCGATTGTCGGCCCCTCTGGCGCTGGCAAGAGCACGATTTTCCAGATGGTCGAGCGCTTCTATGATCCGCAATCCGGCACGATCCGCATTGACGGCATCCCGCTGACCAGCGCGGACCCCGCCGATATCCGCCAGCGTATCGCGCTGGTGCCGCAAGATGGCGTGCTCTTCTCTGCCAATGCGCGCGACAATCTGCGTTATGGCAATTGGCAGGCCAGTGACGAGCAGATCTGGGAAGCGGCGCGTGCGGCCAATGCCGAGGCCTTTCTGCGCGATCTTCCGCAGGGCCTCGATACCTATCTGGGCGAGAGCGGCACGCGCCTGTCCGGCGGGCAGCAGCAACGGATCGCCATTGCCCGGGCCGTTCTGCGCAACGCGCCGATCCTGTTGCTGGACGAGGCGACCAGCGCGCTGGATGCTGAAAGCGAGCGGCTGGTGCAGGAAGCGCTGGAACATCTGATGCAGGACCGCACGACACTGGTCATCGCCCACCGCCTTGCCACAGTGCGGGCGGCAGACCGGATCGTGGTGATGGAAGAAGGCCAGATCGTCGAGCAGGGCAGCCATGACACGCTATCTGCAGCGGGCGGGCTCTACGCCCATCTCGCAAAGCTGCAATTCGCCAGCGAAGCGGCATAGGCTCCGGGCCTGTCCACCCTTGCGGCACAGCGCTTTTTCGACAAAGTTGCATTGGTAACCGATGAACGTCGCCACTTGGCGGCATTCCATCCCTATGCCGATCTGGCAAAACACCCGCAGGATGAAGCGGGGACTGGACCTATTCTTTTCCAAATACGGGAGCGCATCCATGAT
>JAGREF010000007.1 GCA_020446665.1 Sphingomonadaceae bacterium | reverse complement strand
CCAGCATATCGGCGCCTATCAGATCAAGACGAAGGGTGGCGACAAGCTGACCTTCCTTGATACGCCGGGCCACGCTGCCTTTACTGAAATGCGCGCTCGCGGTGCCAATGTCACCGATATCGTCGTGCTGGTGGTGGCCGCCGATGACGGGATCATGCCGCAGACGATTGAAGCCATCAATCACACCAAGTCGGCCGGTGTGCCGATGATCGTGGCGATCAACAAATGCGACAAGCCGGAGGCGGATCCGCAGAATATCCGCAATCGCCTGCTCGAACATGAAGTGATCGTGGAGGCCATGTCTGGCGATGTGCAGGATGTGGAACTCTCGGCCAAGACCGGTGCAGGTCTGGACGATCTGATCGAGAAGATCCTGCTGCAGGCAGAACTGCTTGAACTGAAGGCCAATCCTGATCGCATGGCAGAAGCCACTGTGGTCGAAGCACAACTGGACAAGGGCCGTGGCCCGGTGGCCACTGTGCTGGTGACGCGCGGCACGCTGAAGCGCGGCGACACCTTTGTTGTCGGCACCGAAAGCGGCCGTGTGCGCGCCATTGTCGATGACAAGGGCAAGCAGATCAAGGAAGCCGGACCTTCCATGCCGGTTGAAGTACTCGGCCTGGGCGGGGTTCCGTCTGCTGGCGACAAGCTGGCCGTGGTCGAGAATGAACAGCGCGCCCGTGAAGTCGCCCAATACCGCAAGGAAAAGGCGACCGAACAGCGCACGGCACTGGCCCCGACCAGCTTCGATACGATGTTCTCCAACCTCAAGAGCAATGTCATCGAATGGCCGGTGGTTGTGAAGGCCGACGTGCAGGGCAGCGCGGAAGCCATCATCAACGCGCTGCACAATATCTCCAATGACGAGATCAAGGTGCGCGTGCTGCATTCCGGCGTCGGCGCCATCACGGAAAGTGATGTGACACTGGCTGCTGCTTCAAATGCCCCCATCGTCGGCTTCAATGTGCGTCCCAATGCCAAGGCGCGTCAGCTGATCGAGAAGGACAAGGTGCGGATGATGTATTACGATGTCATCTATCACCTGACCGAAGAAGTGGCGAAGGAACTGGCTGGCGAGCTGGGTCCGGAGCGGATCGAGCATGTTGTCGGTCGCGCCCAGGTCAAGGAAGTCTTCCGTTCGGGCAAGAAGGACAAGGCCGCTGGCCTGCTGGTCGAGGAAGGCGCGATCCGCAAGGGTCTGTTCGCCCGTCTCACCCGCGACGATGTTATCGTCTCGGCCACCACCATCGCTTCGCTGCGGCGCTTCAAGGACGATGTGGACGAAGTCCGCGCCGGTCTCGAATGTGGTGTCGTGCTGGCCGATACGAACGACATCAAGCCGGGTGACCAGCTGGAAGTCTTCGAAGTGGAGGAACGCGAACGCGTGCTCTGACGGGCAGGTTTTCGCGGATAAGGCCAGGTCATGGATTTCGACTGCGCATCGTCACGGCTGATCGGTTCAGGGGATACCCGGTTTGATCCTGAAACCGGCGTGGTCGAAATGGACTTCGTCGCGCCGCCTGAATTTGCTTCGCCGCGTGGCGCGGTGCAGGGCGGGCTGATCGGTGGATTTCTGGATGAAGTGATGGGTGCCGCTGTCTATCATGGCAGTGGCTTCAAACTCCTGCCGCTCAATCTCGATTTCAACATCTCCTGCCTCAAACTTGTCCCCATCGGCCCGCTCAAGGCGACCGCACGGGTGGTTCGCATGGGGCGCAAGGTGGCTTTTATCGAAGGCGAGTTGTTCAGCCCCGATGGCGAATTGCTGGCCCGCTCGACCAGTACAGCCATGCTGTCGGAGGTTCCCGCTGGCTGATCGGCAATATGCTGTCCTGCTTTCGCGCATCAATGTCGGGGGAAACCGGCTGAAGATGGCGGAACTGAAATCTGCACTGGAAGCGGCGCATTTCCCCACTGTGCAAACCATCGCGGCAAGCGGCAATGTGGTGCTGGAAAGCGGGCTGGCCGCCGGGGGCCGTCAGTCAGACCATTGCCCGGCTCATGCAGGCGGAATTCGGGATTGAGTGCATTGCGGTGGCGCTGACGCGACCTGAGTTGGAAGCAGTGCTGGCAAAGTGCCCCTATGCAAATGGCGATCCGAAGAAGGTCCATGTGCTGTTCTGCGACGGCGAAGTGCGTAAGGAGGCAGTGGCGCAATTGCGCGCCGAACATGCCGCGCGCGGGGCGGAGCAAATCGAAGCGGGTGACGGTGTGCTCTATGTGGACTATGTGGATGGGGCTGGCGATTCCAAGCTGACCAGCGCATGGCTGGAGCGCCGCTTGGGGTGTTCGACCACGGCACGAAACATGAACTCGCTCAATCGTATTCTTGGCAAGATGAACTGATGGCCCGCAACCAATCCACCCCTGAACAGCAATCGGTCCGTGTCCTGAAAGTGGGCGAGCGGGTGCGGCATATATTGTCGGAACTGCTGGCGCGCGGCGAAGTGCATGACGAGATTGTCTCGGCAGCGAATATCTCTGTCACGGAAGTGCGCATGACGCCGGACCTGCGCAATGCGACCGCTTATGTGAAGCCGCTGCTTGGGGCAGAGGAAGATGCGGTCGTGAAGGCGCTGCGCCAGAATACGGCATTCCTCCAGCGCGAAGTGGCCAGCCGTCTGGGCCTGAAATTCGCGCCGAAGCTCAAATTCAAGCCGGATGAGAGCTTTGACGAAGCCGACCGGATCGAGCGGTTGCTGAATGATCCGCGCGTAGCGCGCGACCTCGACGAAGAATAATCAGCGCGGCACCATCCGGGCCTTGAGGCCGATGGTTACGTCCTTGCCCACTATCAGCGAATAGGACTTCATGCCGAAGTCGCGGCGATTGATCGTGGTCTCGCCGCTCAGCTGTATCGCCTCGCCGGGCTGTGCCTTTGCCGGCGGTGTGTCAAAAATGACCGCCAGCGTTACCGGCCTAGTCACACCGCGCGCGGTCAGTTGCCCGGTGACTTTCCCCTTGCGGTCAGAGGTAAGCTGCAGGTCACTGCCTACAAAGCGGACAGTAGGGTATTTCTCCACCCAGAAAAACTTTTCGCCGCGCAGACGCTCCTGCGTCACCTTGTCTGGCGCGACCAGCGCCCGGGCATCGAGCGTTACATCGAGCGCGATATCTGCCGGATTGTCCGGGGCGAGGCGAACCTGCCCCGAGACTTTCGGGAAGCGAGCTGTCTTGCTGGCCAGCCCGAAGAAGGCAACCTTGGCGGAGACATCGCTGGCATCCGGATCAAGCGCGTAGCGCAGTTGCAGCCCGTTTGCGCCGATCAGCAACAGGCAGGCAAGCGGCAACACGAGTAGGCGGGCCAGCATGGCTCAGTCTCCTTTTCCTGTCAGTCGTCCACGCCTGTCGGCTTGGCTGGACGGGCCAACCGGGTCATTGCGGCGTGGCGGCCAGCGGTGTTTCCATAAACACGCTTGCACCCGGCCCCAGCGGCAGGTCCAGCACTACCCAGGCCATCGTCAGGGCAAGGCCAGCCAGCATCAGGCCGACCGAATAGGGCACCATGGTCGCCGTAAGGCTGCCGAGGCCGAAATCCTTTTGCCAGCGTTGGCAGAAGATCAGGATCAGCGGGAAATAGACCATCAGAGGGGTGATGATATTGGTTGCGCTGTCGCCCACGCGATAGGCGGCAGTGGCCATTTCCGGCGACAGGCCCAGCAGCATCAGCATCGGCACCAGCACCGGAGCCAGCAGCGCCCATTTCGCGCTGGCCGAGCCGACAAAGATGTTGAGCAACGCGGAAACCAGCACGATTGCCCCTAGCAGAGCCCAGGCGGGCAGGCCCGATGCCTGCAACATGTCCGCTCCGTTCACTGCAAGGATCAGGCCCAGATTGGACCATGCAAACATGGCTACGAAATGCGCCGCGGCAAAGGCGAGGACGAGGTAATAGGCCAGATCTTCCATTGCGCCTGCCATCATCTTCACCAGACCGCGATGATCGCTGATGGTACCCGCCGCCTTGCCATAGGCCCAGCCCGCCAGCAGGAAGAGGATGAAGAAGCCGGCGACGAGGCTCTGGTAGAAGGGTGTCAGCCGTGCTTCGGGGTTGGCCTCCTCGTTAATCAGGGGGGTGCCCGGACCAAGCGTGAAGACGAGCCACAGCCCGATCACGAACAGCACAGCCAGCCCGGCATTGCGCAACCCCTTGCGCTCGGCATCGGTCAACGGCGCGTCGCCCTGTTCATTGGCGGGAGCATTGCCGGCATGGGCCGGGTCCCATTTACCCAGCCGAGGCTCGATAATCCGGTCAGTGACATACCAGATCACCGGCAGGAAAATGAAAGTCATGGCCGCGATGAAATACCAGTTCCCGGCGATATTGGCGGTGAAGTCGGCAAATACGGTTTCCACTGCTGCTTCGGTGATGCCGAACAGCAGCGCGTCAAGCTGGCCGGGAAGGATGTTGGCGGAAAAACCGCCGGATACGCCGGCAAAGGTCGCCGCAATACCGGCAACCGGATGGCGACCCGCCGCGTGGAAGATGATCCCCGCCAGTGGTATCAGTACGACATAGGCAGCATCCGCAGCCAGGTTGCCCAGCATCCCCACCAGCACGACTATCGGCGTCAGCATCGCCTTGGGTGCATTGCGCACACCGGCGCGCATGGCGGTGCCGAACAGGCCGGCACGCTCCGCCACGCCAGCACCCAGCATCACCACCAACACATAGCCGAGCGGGTGGAAATGGGTGAAAGTCTTGGGCATTTCGACCCACAGCTTCTGGATATTGTCCGCCGAAATCAGGCTGGTCGCTGCGATCACGCGCAGTTGCCCGGTTGCCTCGTCCATTTCCGTCGGGTGTGTGACGGACCAGCCCGCCATGCTGGCGATGATGGACAGGACCACCAGACCGGCGATCAGCCAGAAAAACAGGAAGACCGGATCCGGCAGGCGATTGCCCACGCGCTCGATCCAGCCAAGTATTCCCTTTTGCGCGGGTGCTGCGCTCGCCATTTCTGTTCCTCCCGGCCTGTTGTCTGTGCGGCACCTTGCCTTTTGTGGCCTGTCTTCGCAATGAATGCCGAACCGGGGGATCAGTTCCAGCAAATGCTTGGCCACTCGGTCCTGCCGCGCTAGCCACCAGCCATGGCCAAGCTCTACTTCTACTATGCGAGCATGAATGCGGGCAAGAGCTCGACCCTGTTGCAGGCAGCCTTCAACTATGGCGAGCGCGATATGCGCGTTTCGCTTTGGACCGCTGCGCTGGATGACCGCCCCGGTTTCGGCGCGATTTCCAGCCGCATCGGTCTGGCGAGCGACGCGCATCGGTTCGAAGCCGCAACCGACATCGCCGCGCGGGTGCTGGCCGACCATGCCGAGGCACCCATCCATTGCGTGCTGGTGGACGAAGCGCAGTTCCTGACCAGGGAGCAGGTTTGGCAATGCGCGGCATTGGCGGATGAGGCCGGCATTCCGGTGCTCTGCTATGGCTTGCGTACCGATTTCCAGGGCGAGCTGTTCCCCGGATCAGCCGCGCTGCTGGGCATTGCTGACAGCCTCGTCGAGCTGAAGGCGGTGTGCCATTGCGGGCGCAAGGCGACCATGAACCTGCGTGTCGATGCCAGCGGCAAGGCGGTAAGCCAGGGTGCACAGACAGAGATTGGCGGGAATGACCGCTATGTGGCGCTTTGCCGCAAGCATTTTACCAAGGCACTGGATGGCAATGATGGCAAGGGCTGAACTGGCAACGCTTCTCGTCGATGGCGAGGTGACGGTGGAACCCTTTGCCGCGCAGCATGTGGATGGCCTGCGCGAGGCTTGCGCGCAGGATCGCGAGATATGGGAGATCTACCCGGTCAACATGCTCGATGATGGCTTTGAGGAACAGCTCAAGGCGTTTCACGGCGAAGAGGGCTGGGTGCGCTTTGCGCTGTGTCATGCAGGCCGGGTGGTGGGGACCAGTTCCTACATCCATCCCAGCCCGGAGAATGGCACGGTGATGATCGGCGGGACCTATATCGAACCGTCGGTGCGCGGCACGGATTTCAACCACCGGGTCAAGAAACTGATGATCGAACACGCCTTTGCCTGTGGCTTCTGGCGGATCGAGTTTACCGTGGACACGCGCAACAAGCGATCCATGGCCGCAGTGCAGAAGCTGGGCGCGAAACATGAAGGGACCTTGCGCCGCAACCGCACCACATGGACCGGCTATGTCCGCAATACGGCAGTGTTTGGCCTGCTGAAAGAGGAATGGGCTGGCTGATCGGCCTTGCCGCTCCTATCTACCCCTCATGAGCGAAACTCTTACCACCATTCTCGTGCTGGTCCCCGCGCTGGTGATCGCCATTGTCTTTCACGAAGTCGCGCATGGGCTCGCTGCCCGCGCGCTGGGCGATCCCACGGCGGAGGAACGAGGGCGGTTGAGCCTCAATCCCATTCGCCATGTCGATCCGGTGGGCACCTTGCTGGTGCCGGGCTTTCTCGCGCTGGTCAGCGGGCCGATCTTCGGCTGGGCCAAGCCGGTGCCGGTGAACGGGCGGCGGCTGAACAATCCGCGGCGCGACATGATGCTGGTTGCGGCGGCTGGTCCGGGCATGAATTTGCTGCTGGCGGGCGTGGGCGCGGTGCTGCTGGGCCTGTTTGGCGAAGCGCTGGTGGGTGAACCGGGGCAGGCGGGCAATTTGCTGGCCGAGGGGCTGATCTATTTCATCCTCATCAATTGCTTCCTCGCCTTTTTCAACCTGCTGCCGATCCCGCCCTTTGACGGATCGCATATTCTGGAAGGGCTTCTGCCGCGCAGCATGGCGGTGCATTTCGCGAAGCTGCGGCAGGTGGGCCTGTTGTTCTTTGTCGGGCTGGTGGCGGTCAGCTGGGCCTTCCCGCAATGGGGTGTGATCGAAACGCTGGTTGGCCCGCCGGTCAATATCATGATGGGATTCTATCGCGACATCGCGATGACCGTCGCCGGTTTGGTCTGACGATGGCCAATGCGCCGCCGGTCAACGGCTGGATCATCCTCGACAAGCCCGTGGGGCTGGGCTCGACGCAGGCGGTGAGCGCGGTGAAGCGCAATCTGCGTGAGGCCGGGTTCAACATGAAGCTGAAGGGCGGGCTCAAGGTCGGCCATGGCGGCACGCTCGATCCGCTGGCGGAAGGCGTGCTGCCAATCGCGATTGGCGAAGCGACCAAGCTGACCGGGCGGATGCTCGATGCCAGCAAGATTTACGACTTCACGATCCGGTTCGGTGTACAGACCGATACGCTGGATGCGGAAGGCGAAGTGGTGGAGACGAGCGAGCACTTGCCCACGCGGGATGCGGTGCTGGCTGTGCTGGCGCGCTTCACCGGCCCGATCGAGCAGATACCGCCGATATACTCTGCGCTGAAGGTCGATGGTCGCCGCGCCTATGATCTGGCGCGGGCAGGGGAAGCGGTGGAGATGAAGACGCGGGCGGTGGAGGTTTATACCTTGTCTCCCCTCCCCTTCAGGGGAGGGGCCGGGGGTGGGGGATGTGCATCCACCGCTGCGCCTGACATTCCCCGCCCCAACCCCTCCCCTGAAGGGGAGGGGCTATTGGACATCACCCTGCGCGCGCATGTTTCCAAAGGCACCTATATCCGCAGCCTCGCCCGCGATATTGCCCATGCCCTTGGAACCGTGGGCCATGTTACCTATCTAAGGCGGATCAAGGCCGGCCCGTTCTCTCAGGAACAGGCGATTTCGCTGGACAAACTCAACGAAATCGGTAAGGGCGCGCGGCTTGAAGACCTCCTCCTGCCGCTGGAGGCGGGGCTGGACGACATCCCGGCCTTGTCTCTCGATCCCGATAGCGTGCAGGCGGTCCGCCAGGGCCGGGTCATTTCGGGGTTGCCCCATGCTGACGGGCTCTATTGCGCGATGCGCGGGACCATTCCCGTGGCGCTGATGGAACTCACCGGCGGGACGGCGAAAGTCGTCAGGGGTTTCAATCTGCCCGATGTCGCTGAGTAAGGAAGACACGAATGTCGGTAACTGCCGAAAAGAAAACAGAAATCATCAAGGATAACGCCCAGGGTAACAATGACACGGGTTCCCCCGAAGTCCAGGTTGCCATCCTGACCGAGCGTATCCGCAACCTGACCGAACACTTCAAGGACCACCACAAGGATAACCATTCCCGCCGTGGCCTGCTGATGATGGTCAACAAGCGCCGCAGCCTGCTCGCCTATCTCAAGAAGAAAGATGTGGCGCGCTACAACGCCCTGATCCAGAAACTGGGTCTGCGTAAGTAAGAGTTTTGCGGAGCGGCCCCTAGCGGGCCGTTTCGTTTATCTGGCTTCCACGCAATTCGGCGGGAAGCCTTTCAAGGGGCAAATAAGAACGCCCCGCACCGGACCGGGCCGGCTTACCCGGAAACTGTAGGCCCCGCGATGCAATATGGCTCGCGGGTCAAAAGGAAAATCAATGTTCGACACGAAAACTGTATCGCTGGAGTGGGGCGGGAAAACCCTCACTCTGGAAACCGGCCGTATTGCCCGTCAGGCAGACGGCGCTGTGCTGGCCACTTATGGCGAAACCGTGGTGCTGTGCGCCGTGACCGCCGCCAAGTCCGTGAAGGATGGGCAGGATTTCTTCCCGCTCACTGTTCACTATCAGGAAAAATTCTCCGCAGCCGGCCGTATTCCGGGCGGCTTCTTCAAGCGTGAACGCGGTGCGACTGAAAAGGAAACACTGACCAGCCGCCTGATCGACCGTCCGATCCGCCCGCTGTTCCC
>JAGREF010000118.1 GCA_020446665.1 Sphingomonadaceae bacterium | reverse complement strand
CGGAAGTGTTCATCCCGATTGCCGAAGAAATCGGGATGATCGGCGAATTGTCCGAAACACTGATCGCCAAGGCGCTGGAAGATGCCAAGGGCTGGGCTCCGCATCTGACCATCGCGGTGAATATCTCCCCGATCCAGATGCGCGATCCGTGGTTCTCGCAAAAGCTGCTCAAGCAGCTGGTCCATCACGGCTTCCCCACCAATCGGTTCGAGATCGAAATCACCGAAAGCTGCCTGCATGAAAATGTCGGCATGGTGCGTTCGATGATCACCAGTCTGCGCAATCAGGGGATCAAGGTCAGTCTGGATGATTTCGGGACCGGCTATTCCTCGCTGGCGCAATTGCGGACATTGCCGTTTGACCGGCTGAAGATCGATCGCAGTTTCGTCAGTGAACTGAAGCATGCGGGGGCCAGTTCGAAGATTGTCAGTGCCATCATCTCACTGGGCGACGGTCTGGATATGCCGATCACCGCCGAAGGGATCGAAAATGAGCAGGTGCTGGAAGTGCTCCAGCAATTCGGCCAGTTCAAAGGTCAGGGCTATTATTTTGGGCAGCCGGAAGATGCCGCTGCCGTGCGTCGTCGGCTGAACCAGGTGGGCCTGCTGGTCGATCCTTCGCAGACCAGCACCGCCCCGGTTTCCGCGGATAAAGATTCCGCTGTCGCCCGCCGCGCCTGACGGCTTTTCGCTGCTTGGCCTTGCCGCTGGGCCGCCGGACGCATAGATGCGCAGGCACTATGCGCGTTTCCTTCACCAAGATGCATGGCCTCGGCAACGATTTCATCGTGCTGGATGCGCGAGAGCAGCCTTTGCCCGGTGCGATGACGCCGCCGCGCGCAGCTGCTCTGGCGGATCGCAATACCGGTATTGGCTGCGACCAGCTGATCGTGCTGGAACCGGCCGAGGGTGCCGATTTCACCATGCGCATCTACAATCAGGATGGCGGTGAAGTGGAAGCCTGCGGCAATGCCACCCGCGCAGTGGGCTTGCTGGTCGGCGGCACCTGCCGCATCGCAACGGCGGGCGGCTTGCTGGAAACGCGCGCTGGCGACATGGGAATTGCCGTCGATATGGGCGAACCGCGGTTGGAGTGGGACAAAATTCCGCTGGCCTATCCGATGGATACGCTGGCCATGCCGGTCGGGTGGGAAGAGCTGGAAAATCCGGTCGCGATCAATGTCGGCAATCCGCATGCGGTGTTCTTCGTGCCGGACAATGACGCGGTGGAATTGCAGCAGCTCGGCCCCTTGATCGAGCATGATCCGCTCTTCCCCGCGCGGGTCAACGTGAATGTCGCGACAGTGACGGACAGCACGCATATCCGCCTGCGCGTGTGGGAACGCGGTGTAGGCGAAACTCGCGCTTGCGGCACCGGGGCCTGCGCCACTGCCATTGCCGCCATGCGCCGCGGGCTGGTGGAGCGCGAAGTCACAGTCACCCTGCCCGGCGGCCCGCTGGTGATCGGCTGGGGCGCAGACAACCGCATCACCATGACCGGCCCCGCGACAGAGAGCTTTCGCGGCAGCTTCGAGTGGGACCACTTCGCATGAGCGGCAGCGAAGTGGTGTCGCTCGGCTGCCGTCTCAATATCGCTGAAAGCGAGCGCATTCGCGCGATGCTGGCGGGCGAAGACAATGTCGTGGTGGTCAATAGCTGCGCCGTTACCAGTGAGGCCGTGCGCCAGACCCGGCAAGCGATCCGCCGCCTGCGCCGCGACCGGCCCGATGCGCGCTTGCTCGTCACAGGCTGCGCCGCCGATATTGAGCGCGAGCAGCTGGCCGCCATGCCCGAAGTGGACGGGCTGGTGCCCAATCGCGACAAGCTCGACAGCCGCATCTGGAACGTGCCGGAACGCGCCCCCCCTGCCCCCAGCCAACACACGCGCGCTTTCATCGCGGTGCAGAATGGCTGCGACCATGCCTGCACCTTTTGCGTAATCCCGCAGGGGCGCGGAGAAAGCCGCTCGCTGACCGTGCCGCAGGTTCTGCACGAAGTAGAGCGGCACCTGGAACAGGGCGCGCCAGAGGTTGTGCTGACCGGCGTGGATGTGACCTCTTGGGGGCACGACCTTCCGGGTAGCCCGCAGCTCGGCACTCTGGTGCGCGCCTTGCTCGATGCCTTCCCTGCCTTGCGCCGCCTGCGCATGTCCTCGCTGGACGGGGTGGAGATTGATCCGCTGCTGTTCGAGCTGTTCACGCAGGAGGAGCGGGTGATGCCGCATATCCACCTGTCGCTCCAGCATGGGCATGACCTGATCCTCAAACGGATGAAGCGGCGGCATTTGCGCGCCGATGCCTTCGATCTGGTCGGGCGGCTTGTCGAGCGTCGACCCGACATTGTTGTCGGGGCCGATCTGATCGCCGGTTTCCCGACCGAGGACGGTGCGATGCACCAAGCGAACCTCTCCATCATCCGCGATCTGCCGGTGATCCACGGCCATATTTTCCCCTATTCCCCCCGCCCCGGCACACCGGCAGCGCGCATGCCGCAGCTTGACCGTTCGGTGATCAAGGCCCGCGCAACAGAACTGCGCGCCGCAGTGGCGGAAAAGCAAACTGCGTGGCAAGACGGACTGGTGGGCAAGCGGCTCAGCGTCCTCGCCGAAAGCGATGGCACGGGCTATGCAGAAAACTTCGCCCGGGTCGCGCTGCCGCATGGCACGCCGCGTGGCACCATTCTGGACGTGACCCCGACGCGGGTCGAAAAAGGTATGCTAACGTGAGTTCCAATCCCAGCTGGACAGAGCGCCTGTTTGGCGGTTTCCGCAAGACATCGGAGCGGCTTTCCGAAAACCTCACCGGGGTTGTCGGCACGGCAAAGCTTGATGATGCCACGCTCGACACTGTCGAAGATGCGCTGATCCTGTCCGATCTCGGCCCTGCCGCCGCTGCACGCATCCGCGCAAAGCTGGCGGAAAAGCGCTTTGGCCTGAACATTACCGAACGGGAATTGAAGGAAGCCGTGGCAGAGGAAATTGCCGCGATCCTGCGCCCGGTGGCGAAACCACTGGAAGTCACTGCCTTCCCCCGCCCGCAGGTCATTCTGGTGATCGGGGTCAATGGCTCAGGCAAGACCACCACCATCGCCAAGCTCGCGCATCTGTTGCAGGAAGATGATTATGGCGTGATGCTGGCCGCAGGCGACACGTTCCGCGCCGCCGCCATAGGCCAGCTCGCCACCTGGGCAGAGCGGATCAATGTCCCCATCATCCGCGGCCCCGAAGGCGGCGATCCGGCCAGCATCGTGTTCGATGCGGTCAAGGAAGCGACCGATACCGGGATCGACGCGCTGATCGTGGACACGGCGGGCCGGCTGCAGAACAAGCGCGAATTGATGGACGAACTCTCCAAGATTCGCCGCGTGCTGGGCCGCCTGAATGAAGAGGCCCCGCATGATGTGGTGCTGGTGCTGGATGCCACCAATGGCCAGAATGCGCTGAGCCAGATCGAAGTGTTCAAGGAAGTGGCAGGCGTGACCGGCCTGATCATGACCAAGCTGGACGGCACCGCACGCGGCGGTGTGCTGGTGGCAGCGGCGGAGCAATATGGCTTGCCCATCCATGCCATTGGCGTTGGCGAGAAGATTGACGATCTGCGCCCCTTCGACCCCGATCTGGTCGCACGCGTGATTGCAGGAGTGGCGTAATGACAGAGGAAAGCAAGGCTCCGGAGAAAAAGGGTTCCGGCTGGCTGAGCGTAGCGATTGATTACGGCCCGCTGGTCGTGTTCCTGCTGGCCTATCGCATGTTCTCGCCCGCAGACAGCGAGGACATGGTCGGCACGGTGCTGGCAGTGATCAAGAGCACGGGCACCTTTATCGTCGCAGCGCTGATCGCGCTTGCCCTGTCGCGGATCCTGCTGGGCAAGATTTCGCGCATGTTGTGGCTTTCCACTGTGCTGATCGTGGGCTTTGGCGGGCTGACGATCCTGCTGCGCGATCCGCTCTATGTGCAGCTCAAGCCCACGGTCCTCTATGTCTTTTTCGGCCTTGTCCTGCTGGGTGGCTGGCTGAGGGGCAAGGCCTTCCTGCAATGGTTGCTGGAGGCGGCGTTTGAAGGGCTGTCCGAGGAAGGCTGGCTGAAACTGTCGCGCAATTGGGGAATTTTCTTCCTGTTCCTCGCCGCACTGAACGAAGGGCTGCGCCATTATCTCAGCTTTGGCGACTGGCTGGCGGCCAAGATCTGGGTCTTCCTGCCGGTCAGCTTCCTCTTCACTTTCAGCCAGATCCCGATGCTGCTGAAACACGGGCTGGCCGTGGAAGACGAAGCCGAAGTGCTGAAGGACGAACCGCCGACCGGGGCGTAACTCGCGCCGCTAGCCAAGAGAGTATGCAAACGTCAGCCACCCACCCTCTCCCGGTGGGAGAGGGATAGCGCAGCTTGCTCCGTCAGGAGCTAGCAAAGCTTAGGTGAGGGTTTCAGATGCTCGCCATCTGGCGGCACCAATCCAAAGCCCCTAAATCTCCACCTGACTGCCCAGTTCCACCACGCGGTTGGTGGGCAAGCGGAAGAAATCCATCGCGGTTGCGGCGTTGCGCAGCATCCAGCTGAAAATCTTCTCGCGCCAGATGGGCATGCCCGGATTCTTGGATGGCAGCAGCGTCTGGCGTGACAGGAAGAAGCTGGTCTGCATCATGTCGAACTTGCCGCCGCAACCATCGATTTCCGACAGGGCCTGCGGGATATTGGTTTCCTGCATGAAGCCGTAATGCAGGATCACGCGATAGAAGCCGTCTTCCAGCTCCTTGATCTCGGTCCGTTTGGCCAGAGCGACATAGGGCTCGTCAGCAATCTCCACAGTCAGGATCACGACCCGTTCGTGCAGCACCTTGTTGTGCTTGATATTATGCAGCAGAGCCGAAGGGACCCCCGCCGTGCTGGAGGCCATGAAAATGGCCGTGCCCGGCACGCGCGTGGCGCTGTTCTTGGCCGATTTGGCAAAGATTTCGATCGGCAGGGCGACTTCGGTCATGCGGTCCCGCATCAGCTTGCGCCCGCGCGCCCAGGTGGTGAGCAACGTGAAGGCAATTGCGCCGATCAGCAGCGGGAACCAGCCGCCATAGGGAATCTTGGGCAAATTGGCCGCGAAATAGGCCCCGTCGACAAACAGGAACAGCAGCAGCACGGGCACGCCCAGCCACCATTTCCACTTCCACACCGCCAGCAACAGCACACCCATCAGGCAGGTATCGATGAACATCGCCCCGGTCACCGCAATGCCATAGGCCGATGCGAGGTTGCTGGAGCTCTGGAACATCAGCACCAGGATGATCACCGCCACCATCAGGGCGTTGTTGACGAAGGGGATATAGATCTGCCCCGCTTCGGTATCGCTGGTGTGCAGGATCGACAGGCGCGGCACGAAGCCCAGCTGGATCGCCTGATGCGTGATCGAGAACGCGCCCGAAATCACCGCCTGGCTGGCGATAAAGGTGGCGCATGTCGCGAGAATGACCAGCGGCAAGCGCAGGCTTTCCGGTGCCATGTTGAAGAAGGGGCTTTCCATCACCACCGCCGTTTCCGACGGTGCCAGCGCGGCGATCATGGCGCCTTGCCCGAAATAGTTGAGCAAGAGGCAGGGCATGACGAAACCGAACCAGCTCAGCCGCATCGGGCCTCGTCCGAAATGCCCCATATCCGAATAGAGCGCCTCTGCACCGGTCACAGCCAGCACCACCGAACCCAGCGCTAGGAAAGCTATATAGCCGTCAGAAATGAAGAACTGGATCGCATACCAGGGATTGAGCGCCTGCAGGATATAAGGGTTCTGCGCGATATGGATCACGCCCAGCACCGCAATCGTGGTGAAATAGACGATCATGATCGGCGCAAATAGTGCGCCAACCTTGGCCGTGCCGCGTTTCTGGATCAGAAACAGCACCACCAGCAAAGCCAGCGCAATCGGGATAACGAACCGCTCGAACCCCTGATTGACGACGGTCAGCCCTTCCACCGCAGACAGCACGGAAATGGCCGGGGTGATCATGCTGTCGCCATAGAACAGAGACGTGGCGAAAACGCCCAGCAGCACGGTCACCCAGCCATAGCGGGATTTGCCGATATGGCGGCTGAGCAGCGCGACCAGCGCCAGTGTGCCGCCCTGCCCCTTATTATCGGCGCGCATCAGGATGCTGACATACTGGATCGACACGATCAGCGTCATCGACCAGAAAATCAGGCTGACCACGCCATAGATATGCAGCTTGTCGATCGCCAGCGAATGCTCGCCAAGGAATGTTTCGCGGAAGGCATAAAGCGGACTGGTGCCAATATCGCCGAAGACGACCCCGACGGCGCCTATGGCCAGGGCTGCCTTCGATCCCCCTGCCCCGTGGCCACCGGAAGAATGCGTGCTGGTGTCACTCATATCAGCAATAATCCCGTTTCCGGGGACCGGCAGAGAATACCGCAGCGCCCGCAAAGGAGGCGGCACCTACCAGTATCTATGCACCACCGCAATGACGCCAGTTTTTCAAGCAATTACAAACTATTGCGCACCCATCTGCACCATCAGTTCTTCCAGGCGGGTGATCCGTTCCTGCAACGACTCGCGCCAGGGGGCATCAGCGGGTGCCTTTTCCAGTGCTTCCAGCCACAGACTGCGCGCCTCCGCCAGGCGGCCAGAGCGCACCAAGGCAACGCCAAGGAAGTAAGTCGGCCCCGGATGGCCGGGCAAGGCACGGTCGGCCTGTTCATAGGCATAGAGCGCGGCCGGGGTCAGCATACCATTGGCATGTTCCACCAGCGCATTGCCCAGCGCCAGCCATGCTTCCCCATCCCTGGGGTTCTTTTGTATCACAGCGCGCAGGAAACCGGCGGCCTGTTCGTAATCACCATTACGGGCAAAGCCGTCCGCGACAGTGATCCACTCTCCGGCGGGCTGGTCCGGATCGAACATTTGCCGCCTTGCATCGACCATCGCCGCGCCGGTTTGCGCCATTGTGTCAGGCGCCGCCTTGGGCGCGCCGGCATAGCCGGGATGGCCCTGCAAAGCGTAACCCGCCAGCCCCAGCATCAGCGCCGCACCCAGAATCGACCAGCCCGCCCGCGGCAGGCGCAGGACAAAGGCGGCAAGGACAAAGGCGATTGCGCCCAGCAGAAGGATCGGAAGCCAGCTCATGCGCGTTTTCCCATGCGGCGCCGCAGCACCAGCCCCACCAGCAGCAGGATCACCAGCGGGATAGCGAAAAGCGGCCATGTGGTGCTGCTCACTTCAGGCTTGTAGCTGACATAGTCGCCATAGCGTTCCACCAGCCATGCCCGGATCGCCTCGGGCTCTTCCCCGGCCAGAATGCGGCTGCGCACCTGATGGCGCATATCGCCTGCCATGGGTGCATCACTATCGGCGATGGACTGGCTCTGGCATTTGAGACAGCGCAGCGTCTCCATCAGATCCTGCGCCTTGGCCTCCAAAGCGGGATCGTCGAGCTGCTGATAGGCATAGGGCGCAGGTGGCATGGTATCCTGGGCGAAGACCTGCATGGGGGCGAGCAATGCACCCAGCAGAGCAATAGCTGCAATCAGCCGCTTCATTGGCCCGCCTCCCGCAATTTCTGCATCAGGATCGGCACATCGCTGGCGCGGATATCGCCAATATGCTGGTAGCGGATGATCCCCTGCCCATCGATCACGAAGGTTTCCGGCACACCGGACGAGCCAATCCCCAATTGCACTTCGGAGAGATTATCGGCCCCGATACGGCTATAGGGATTGCCATAGGCCGCCAGAAAACGCGCCACATCCTCTGGCCGGTCTCGGATGGCGACCGAAGTGATTTCAGCGCCTTGCCTGCGCAAGCTCTCAAGATGCGGAGCCTCAGCCACACAGGGGATGCACCAGCTCGCCCAGATATTGAGCAGGCGTGGCTTGCCATCCTTGAAATAGTCGGACGACAGGCCCGGGCGATCCTGTGCCGCCGCCTCCAGCATGAATTGCGGCAGCGGCTTGCCGATCATCGTGCTTTCGATGAACTCATTCTTCGGCTGAGTCAGCTGATAGCCGGCCAGACCGACAAACAGCAGGAAGATGGCCAGCGGAATCCAGAACCAGCGGTTCATGCCTTGGCCTCCTTGCGGCGGGCGTCAGCCTTGGCGCGCACCGTGCGGCGTTTCAGATCCTCCAGCACGCGGCCCACCAGTGCCAATGCGCCGCCCAGCGCGATCAGCAATCCGCCATACCAGATGAAGGTCACGAAGGGTTTCCACCACAGCCGCAGCTGCCACTTGCCCGGCCCCGCCTCATTGCCGATCACGGCATAGAGCTGTCCGTTCCAGCGGGTGATCAGCGCGCTTTCCGTCGTTTCCTGCGGCGGCGCCCAGAAATTGCGGCTTTGCGGGTCGATCAGCACCTCTGCCCCGCCCTTGTAGCGGGCCTTCATATGGCCTTCGAGCGCGGTCCAGTTCGGCCCGGCCACCGGATCGACACCATAGAGCGTGATCGCCCATGGCCCCACTTCGGCAGTCTCGCCTATCTGCACGGCGACCAGCTTCTCTTCGGAGAACGCGCTTTCGCTCGCCATCCCGAACAGCGCGACTGCAATCCCGAAATGCGCGATTACCATGCCCCACACAGCCAGCGGCAAGCGCCGGATATTGCGCCCGCGCAGCGGCAGGAAGCTGGCTATGCCCAGCGCAATGGCAAAGGCGAGGCCCAGCAGCGGCAAGATCGCCATGGAGCCGAAAAGCAGCTCCAGCAGCAACACGCCGATCAGCACCGCCCCGACAATCACCAGCGGCAGCTTGATCCGTTGCACTTTATCCCGCCGCCAGCGCAACAGCGGGCCGACCAGCAAGACCAGCAGCATGGGGAAGAAGAACACTGCCCCCACCGGGTTGAAATAGGGAGGCCCCACCGAAACGCGCACGTCAAAAGCTTCAGTCAGCAGCGGATAGAGCGTGCCCAGCAGCACAATGGCGAGAAGCGCGCTGAGCATCACATTATTGACCACCAGCGCCCCTTCGCGACTGGTGACGGAGAAGCGCTCCCCCTCTGCCACAGTGCCCGCGCGCAGGCCGAATACCGCCAGCGCGCCGCCAATATAGATCGCCAGCAGCACGAGGATGAAAGTCCCCCGCTCCGGGTCCACCGCGAAAGCGTGCACACTGGTGAGGATGCCTGAGCGGACGAGGAATGTGCCGACCATCGACATGGAAAAGCCGACCACGCCCAGCATGATCGTCCATGTCCGCAGCGCATCGCGCGCCGCCAGAACGCTGGCTGAATGGAGCAGCGCAGTAGCGGCCAGCCAGGGCATGAGTGAGGCATTCTCCACCGGGTCCCAGAACCACCA
>JAGREF010000117.1 GCA_020446665.1 Sphingomonadaceae bacterium | reverse complement strand
ACGGGCGCGCCACCAGCGCCTTTAGAAAAGCTGCTCACCGCTGGCAACGGTCAGTTGAGATCGTCCGGGTCTGCCATGGGAAACAGCACCGGGGCCACGGGAACGCCCTCTTCCAGCAATTCCCTTGCTTCCTGCAAGGTCGCCTTGCCATGGATCGCTTCCAGTTCGCGCTCGCCGTAATGCATGGCGCGAGACTGTTCGGCAAAATCATCGCCGACCCACTTGCTGTCCTTCATCGCCTTGGCCTGAGCCTTGGCCAGCGCCTGCATCGCCTGCATGACCTCGGCCGGGATTTCCCCGCCGGACATGGCTTGCGTCGCACCCTCGCCCTGCCCCGGGGAAACTGCCGGAGCACTGCCATCGCGCTGGTTGCCCTTAGCCGGAACATTAGGCGCCATGGGTGCCTTCGCCACTTCCGGCGATCCACAATGCGGGCAACTGACCAGCCCGCGCGCCTGCTGGCTGGCGTAGTCATCGGACGAGCCGAACCAGCCTTCGAAGCGGTGCCCTTCATTGCAGGAGAGATCAAAAACAATCATCGTGCGCGCTATTTGTGTATTTCGCGGCGATTGGCAAGGCTCGGCAATTGCGCGCGCACCTCTGCAATGCGCACCGGATCAATCTCGGCAAAGCCCAGCCCCGGTGCCTCGCCGCCCAGATCGAGCAGCACATCGCCCCACGGATCGACCACCAGCGAATGGCCATAAGTCGCGCGGCCATCCTCATGCTGGCCCACCTGCGCAGCGGCGACCACATAGGCGCTCGCTTCGATCGCACGGGCGCGTTGCAGCACATGCCAGTGATCGCGGCCGGTCGGCACGGTAAAGGCAGCGGGGATCGCAATCACAGCGCATTGCGCGCGGCCAAGAGCATCGAACAGCGCCGGGAAGCGAATATCATAGCAGATCGCAAGGCCCAGCCGACCCGCCGGTGTGTCCGCCGTCACGACCTCATTGCCCGCGCGATAGGCATTGGATTCGCGCCAGCTTTCGCCCGTTGCCAGATCCACATCGAACATATGCAGCTTGTCATAGCGGGCCGTGACCATGCCGGTGGGATCAACCAGCAGCGCACGATTGGCATATTTGCCCTCGCCCGCATCCACCGCGAGCGAACCCAAGGCAACCCATACGCCATTGCTTTCCGCCGCCCAGCGCATGGCGGCCAGCACGGGGCTCTCTTCTTCCGGAACAATATGTTCGGCAGCCCGCGCGCGGTTACGGTCAAGCAGGCCGGACATTTCCGGGGTGAACAGCATCTGCGCCCCGCCCTTGGCCGCCTGTTCCACCGCATCGACCAGCACAGCAGCATTTTCTGCCGGGTCAATGCCGGTGGTCATTTGCAGGACAGCGATACGGGTCACGTCAGTTCACAGACCCAGCATGGGGTCGAGTTTCCCCTCGCGGTCGAGCGCGTGCAATTCATCCGACCCGCCAATCGCCACATCATCGATGAAAATCTGCGGCACTGTGCGCGCATCGGGCTTGCGCTGCATCATTTCCGTGCGTTTTGCGCCCCCCATGGTGATGTCATATTCGGAGAATTCGACACCCTTCCCTTCAAGTAGGCGCTTGGCGCGGTGGCAATATCCGCAGAATGCCTTGGTATAGATTTCGACCTTGGCCATGTGGTTGGCGATCCCTTGAATCGTTTCCATTGCCACCTAAATGGCACTTGCAACCGCGCGCCGCAACGGGCGCGGGGGCACAAACCGCCGGGTGCCGCATGGGCGGGCTCGGCAAACAGCAAATTGCTCAATGGAGGATTTGATTATGTCACGTCTTGATTTCACGCCCTATCGCCGCAGCACTGTCGGTTTTGACCGCCTGTTTGACCTGATGGAAAACCAGATGCGCAGCAATGGTGGCGACAATTATCCCCCTTTCAACATCGAACGCCGCAGCGAAGATGCCTATCGCATCACGCTGGCGGTTGCCGGTTTCAAGCCCGCCGATATCGACATCACCGCGCAGCAGAACCTGCTGGTGATCCAGGGCAAGAAGCATGAAGAGCGCGCCGAAGGCGAAATGCTCCATGTCGGCATCGCCAATCGCGGGTTCGAGCGTCGCTTTGAACTGGCCGACTATGTGCGTGTCGAAAACGCCAACCTCGAAGACGGTTTGCTGGTGATCGACTTGCTGCGCGAAGTGCCCGAAGCGATGAAGCCCAAGAAGATCGCCGTGAATGGCCAGCGTTCGCTGGAAATCGTCAAGGATGACGAGAGCGAGAATGCCGCCAACGCGGCGTAAACTCCCCATCACTCCAAACGCAACGCGGCCCGCCCCGGTCTGACCGAGGCGGGCCGTTTGCTTTAAAGCCCCTCCCCTTCAGGGGAGGGGTTTGGGGTGGGGGCTGTCGGCGGTATTGCCAGCCACACGGCCCCACCCCACTGCGACTAGGCGGCGCTTCGCTCCACCAAGTCTCGTTGCCCCTCCCCT
>JAGREF010000116.1:1751-7760 GCA_020446665.1 Sphingomonadaceae bacterium | reverse complement strand
TAGAAGATCGCGCGATTGGCAGCGGCGGGCTTGGGGAACAGGGCAGCGGCGCTTTGCCCGGCATCATCCTGCAGCCCGGCAAGGAAGCGTTTTGCCCCTCGCGCGCCCAGAAAGTGCGCGAGGTAAAGCTCGCTCGCATCAGGCGCACGACCCAGCAGGGGCTGCAATTCAGCGGCATTGTCGCTTGCCAGCTCGGCCGCCATCAGTGCGGAAACGGTGGGGTCAAAGCGCAATTGCATCAGGCTAGAACGGGTGGAGGCATCGCCCACCACGGCGCGCCCGCGCACCATGTCAATCGCTTCGCCCGCCCAGCCCAGGCCATGCTTCTCCCCGTGGCGGTCCAGCGTTTCCAGCCAGGTGGAGCCGATAAACTGATACAGCCCGCTGGCGCTGGACGTGCGCGCGCGGGCATTGGGGTCAAGCCCGGATTCGAGCCGCGCCTGCGCCAGCAGATAATCGAAATCGACCCCGGTCGTTTCCGCCGCACGGGCAATCGCGCTGCGCACCTGCCCGCGTGGGGAGGCGGCAGCGGCGGCATTGCTGGCGGTGATGGGTACAGAAGTTTCCGGCACGGGCTCCCCCGGTTGATCGCATGGTTCAACCGGGTGTTTGCAAAGCCTGTGCCAATTCGGCTGTCGGGCCTATCGTGGCAGTTCCACCACGCCATTGGCCTTGCTGCGGCCATAGAGCCACGCCGTGCCCGTCAGCGCGCCCAGGCGGGCCTGAATATTGGCGGAAATCAGGTTGCGAAGCTTGCGATTGGTCTCGTTCATGCGCTTTACCGCGTCGAGCAATGCCCGGCATTCCTCGTCCAGTTCGCCAGCCTGTTCTTCGGCCAGAACATTGCACAAATTCTCTTTCCCGTCGGCGCAGGACAGGATGCGTTCGAGGTCGAGCGAGGCAAGTGCTTGCCGCTCGCCTTCCAGCAAGGCAAGCATTTGCCGCAAGGTGCCGCGCATCGGGCTGGCCTTGGTCGTGGGTCCGGTGGCGCTCATGCCTTGTGCCTCAAGAGATAGCCCGCCGCGATCATTGCATCGGCAATCTTGGTCGGGAGAATGGGGTATGTGCCCTGTTCCACTGCCTTGCGGATTTCCACCACACGGTCAGCATCCACCGGGGCGGCGGGGCCGGCATCGCGTGCGGTCAGGGCAGCGTTTTCGCTGCTGACCGGGCGTGCCTTGGCCGCGCCGGAAACCGGGTTCGGGCTGGTGCCTTCAAATCGCGCCACCGGGCGCGTCACTCGTCCTGGATCGATCGGGTTCATTGGTCCGCTCCATCGCTATACGGACCACAGAACGACCTTGGCGCAGAGAGTTTAAGGGGCGCTGCAAAATTTTCGGCAAGGCGCTGGCAAATTGCTGCCGCAATTACGGCAAACGCATGCCGACTGTGCCGGGGCGTAGCACTTGTGCGCGCACCGGGTCATTACGCTTGCCCAACGGGCGCACGCGGATCCATTCTCCCGCTGCGCCTGCATCCATCGCTTCGCCCTGGCGGGAGAGCGTAAAACCGCGCCCTTGCACAAGGATTGCCACGGCCTCGCCGCGCGCGATGACCGGCGCGGCCTCTTGTGTCTGCGGGGCAGCGTTAAGGGGGACAAAGATGCGCCAGCCATTGGCGACAGGGCAGCGCACCAGCACACTTTCGCGCGCCTTGCCGTAATATTCCAGTGCGGGTTGCGCC
Source organism: Sphingomonadaceae bacterium (assembly GCA_020446665.1). Taxonomy (GTDB): domain Bacteria; phylum Pseudomonadota; class Alphaproteobacteria; order Sphingomonadales; family Sphingomonadaceae; genus JACXVD01. The sequence goes on along the minus strand of JAGREF010000116.1, from coordinate 6,077 downwards.
GGGCAGGGGGCAAGCCGCAAACGCCGATCCACCGGCTGGCGCGCACCGCCATTTGCGCCAATCGGCGCGCCGGTGAAAGCCTCTACGGCGCGGTCGAGCGCAGCAGGGTCTGTCACCTGCTGGGCAAAGGCGGGGCTGGCTGTGAGAAGTAGCAAAGCGGCAAGCGGACGGAGCATGGCAGGCAATCCCTGTAGGTGATTATTGCCCTGCCACCTGCAATCTGCGTGCCAGCTCGTCCGGCTGGTCATAGGCCAGCACCGCCTGCAAGGTCTGTTGCTGACCGGGCTGGAGCACGATCCGCGCCGGTTGCCCGGCTTGCTGCGCCAGTGCCTGCGCCTGCGCATAGGCGGCATCGGCTGCTCCGGCCGGATAATGCGCGGTGATGGTCAGTTGCTGGCGCGGATCGGGGGCCTGTGCCGCCAGCCAGTCTTTCAGCGAAATGCCCTGTTCGGGCCGCCAGACGGCACCCGGTTCGCCCAGTTCAAGCGTGCTGTCATTGCTGTCCGGCTTCTCTTCATGTTGCGCTTCGACCGCAGAGGCGGTGACCATGAACAGGATCAGCGCAAGGTCCGCGATCACGGCCTGCCATCCGGCACCTTCACGCGCGATCATGCCGCGTGTTTCCGCTGTGTGGATGTGGGATCAAGATGGGGGCGCGCGGCGGCAGCATGCAGCGCCAGCCAGTCCATCACGTCGCGCCGGGCAGCATCTTCTGCCGCAGACTGGCGGGCAACGGCACCGGCGAGCGGGCCGAACAGGAAATTGGCGATGACAAGGCCATAGAGCGTGGTGGTCACTGCATTGCCAATCGCGCCGGCAAATTCGCTGCCTTCAGCGGCCAGCCCGGACAATTGCCCCAATGCGACCAGCGTGCCTGCCAGCCCCAGCACCGGGGCCAGCTCTGCCGCCTGGCTCAACACCCAGCCTGCCCGCTGGCTGGCCGCGAGCCGTTGCTGGCGGTGCGCCTCAAAACTCATCGCCAGCACATCGGGTGAGCGCGCATGGGCCAGATCGGCCACCACTTCATCAATCTCCCTGTCGCCTGTCGCGCGCGGCTCTGCGCGCATCAGCCCGTCCGTATCGATCCGCTGGACGAAACCCGCCAGCGCACCGCGCGCGCTTGCCGGGTCAAAACGCGGGCGGAAAAGCCGGGTGATGACGGCCAGCGCCTCGCGGCTTTCGCGCCAGCCGCAGCGCAGCAAAGTGGCCGCGCAAGTGCCGCCCAGCACCAGAGCGAGGGCGACGGGATCGATCAGGCTGCTGGGTATCATGCGCGGGGTCCTTCCTTGCGCCGGGAAGAACGGCAGGGCGGCGGTGAATTTCAGAGGCAGGAAGGCAGCAAAAAGCCCCCTCCGCCTTTAGGGGAGGGGGTTGGGGGTGGGGTTTGTCGGTCATGCGCTGTGCTTGCCGAGGCTCCCCACCCCACTGCGACTAAGTGCCGCTTCGCGTCACCAAGTCTCGTTGCCCCTCCCCTGAAGGCGGAGGGGCTGGCAGCGCCTTGCCGATGGTGCGGCACAACCTTGCCGTTCCAACCCGATTTTACCCGCAAAACCCGCGCATTTCCGCAATTGGCACGCCGTTTGCTGTGTCGCTGGCAAACCATTGCAACGCGAAAGGCATGGCCATGAGCGAGAGTATATTCGGCATTCACGGGGCAGCGCTGGAATTGCGCTCGCAGCGTATGGGGATGATTACCTCCAACATCGCCAATGCTGCCACGCCGGGATACAAGGCGAAGGATATCGACTTTGCCGCTGCGCTGGATGCACGGCTCAGCGGGGCGGATGCGGATCGCGCGATTGGCACTGCCACGCGCTACCGCGTGCCGGTGATGCCCAGCCTTGATGGCAATACGGTGGAACTGTCCACGGAACAGATCGCCTTCGCGGAAAACTCCGTCGCCTATTCCGCCACGCTGGAATTTGTACGCGGGCGGGTGGCAACCGTGACCCGCGCGCTGAAGGGCGAATGAGCATGGGCGCGCCGATGACCCTGTTCGACCTCGCGCAGCGCGGCATGTCTTCGCAGATGGTGCGGATGAATGCCGCGGCGTCCAATCTCGCCAATGCAGGCAGCGTCGCCGGATCGCAGGACAAGGCTTATCGCCCGCTGCGCCCGGTCTTCGCCGAGGAACTCGACACCGCCACCGGGCTCAGCTCGGTCCGGGTCGATGCCGTGCGCCGGTCTGATGCGGCCCCGGTCAAGCACTATGACCCCGACCACCCGCTTGCCGATGCCGAAGGCAATGTCTGGCTGAGCGCGGTCGATGAGAATGAAGAGATGGTCGAGATGCTGGAGGCCAGCCGCCAGTACCAGAACCTACTCGAAGCCCTGACCACTGCCAAGCAGCTAATGCTGGAAACGATGAGGATGAAATGACCACGATCAACCTTGCCACGCTGACCAACAGCACCCCCAATAATGCGCAGGCCGGGCGCGGCTTTGGCGATCTGGGACAGGCCGATTTCTTCCGCCTGCTGACCACGCAGATCCAGCAACAGGACCCGTTCGAGCCGGTCGATAACAAGGAAATGCTGGCGCAGATGGCGCAGTTTACCAGCCTGTCCGGCATCAATTCGGTCAATGAGACGCTGCAAGTGATCGCGGGCAAGCTCGATGCGCTGCTCGCCGCGCAGGAAACGGCTTCAACTACCTCCACCAACACTGACACCCAGCCACAGGAGTAACCCCCATGTCTTTCTACACCTCGCTCAACGGGCTCAAGAATGCGCAGATCGACCTTGGCGTCATCTCGCATAATATCGCCAATGCCGAGACCACCGGCTTCAAGAAATTGCGCGCTGAATTCGCCGATATCGTGGTCGGGGCCAGCTATACCAAGGATGCGCAGGGGATCGGTGCGACTGTGGAATCGGTCAGCCAGAATTTCTCGCTCGGCCCACTGGAACAGACCGGCAATGTGCTGGACCTCGCGATCAATGGCGAAGGCTTCTTCACCACCCGCGATGTGAAGACGGACCAGTTGCTGTTCACCCGCAATGGCGCGTTCCACACCGATGGGCAGGGTTTCATGACCGATGCTTCGGGCTATCGCCTGCAAGTGCTGGCGACTGCGGCTGACGGGACAGTGACAGGCACCACGCCGTTCGATGTGCAGGTTCCCTCGGTCGGCACCAGCGGGGCTGAATTCGCCTCTGTCGTGGTCAATCGCGAGGGCCAGGTCGTGGCGACCTTTGCCGATGGCAGCAATGAAATCGTCGGCACGCTGGCGCTGGCCAATTTCGTCTCCACCGCCGGGCTGATCCAGGCGGGTTCTTCCAACTGGGAAGCCAGCGGCAATTCCGGCGCACCGCGCTATGGCGCGCCCGGCACCAGCACTTTTGGTGATATCATCTCCGGTGCGATTGAACGCTCCAATGTCGATATTGCCGAGGAACTGGTCGGGCTGATTACCGCGCAGCGCAATTTCCAGGCCAATGCCAAGGCGATCGATACAGCCAGCCAGATCAGCCAGACCATCATCAACCTGCGCACTTAAGACAGGGTGCTGAGCGATGGACCGGCTGATCTATACCGCCCTGTCGGGCATGCGTGCCTCGATGGACCAGCAGCGCGTATTGGCCAACAATATGGCCAATGCGCGCACGCCGGGCTTTCGCGAGGAACTGATGCAGCGCACGCCGATCACGCTGGAAAGCAACCAGCTGGAAGTGCGCGCACAGCAAAGCGCCATTGTCACCGGCGCGCGGATGGGTGCGGGCGAACTGGTCGAAACCGGCCAGATGCTCGACATTGCCGTGACCGGCGATGCGCTGATCGCGGTGCAGGCCCCCGATGGCAGCGAAGCCTATACACGGCGCGGCGATCTGGCGGTCTTGCCCAGCGGTTTGCTGGTCAATGGCGCGGGCCATCCCGTGCTGGGGGCGAGCGGCCCGGTCAGTGTCCCGCTGACCGGAAAGCTCTCCATCGCAGAAGATGGCGCGGTGATGGTCAGCGATGCGGCGCAGCCCGATGCGCCGCCGCAGGAAGTCGCCCGGATCAAGCTCGCCGGATGGCAAGGCAGCCCGATTGCCAAGGGGCTGGACAATCTCTTTCGCGTCCAGGGTGGCGGAATCCTGCCAGTGGACGAGGCCGCTAGGGTAAATCCCGGATTCCTCGAACAATCCAATGTGAAATCCACCGCCGTACTGGTGGAAATGATCGAGGCCCAACGCCTCTTTGAAATGCGCACCAAGCTGCTCGGCACGGCCAAGGAACTGGACGAGCAGGGCTCCAGCCTGATGCGCCTGACCTGACCATCAGGGAGACTGACCAATGCCCACTTCCGCACTTCGGGTCGCCCGCACCGGGCTGGAGGCACAGGAT
>JAGREF010000116.1:0-1725 GCA_020446665.1 Sphingomonadaceae bacterium | reverse complement strand
CTCGCCAATGTCGGCACCACCGGCTTCAAGCGCGACCGCGCCAATTTCGCGACGCTCGCCTATCAGGAAACGCGCGTGGCGGGCCAGCGATCGAGCGGGGAGACCGCCTATGCCACCGGGCTCAATCTGGGCACCGGGGTGCAGGTGCAATCGACCAGCCAGATCATCTCGCAAGGGACGCTCAACACCACCTCCATGCCGCTCGATCTGGCGCTGGACGGGCAGGGCTATTTCCAAGTGGAGCTGCCCGGCGGCCAGCTGGGCTATACGCGGGCGGGCAATTTTACGCTGTCGGCAGAACGACAGGTGGTGACGCAGCAGGGCTATGCCGTGCAGCCGGCGATCACCATCCCGGAAAATGCCACCTCCGTCACGGTTTCGCCTGACGGGATCGTCTCTGCACAAGTGGATGGCGAAGCGCAGGCGGTGGAGCTGGGCCAGATCCAGGTCGCCAGCTTTGCCAATCCCGCGGGGTTGCAGGCGATTGGCGACAATTTCCTCGTCGAAACCGGTGCCAGCGGCGCCGCTCAGCTTGGCCCCGGTGGCGAGGCCGGGCGCGGCAATGTGCGGCAAGGAATGCTGGAAGCCTCCAACGTCAATGTCGTCGAGGAACTGGTCGACATGATCGAGGCGCAGCGCGCCTATGAAATCAATTCCAAGATGGTCAGCGCAGTCGATGAAATGCTGCGCAACGCCAATCAGACATTGTGAGGATTTTGGCGATGAAGGCCCTTCCCATGACATTCGCGCTTACCTGCGCGCTTTCGCTTTCTGCCTGCGGCGGCGCGCAACGACAGGCGGGCTTTGCCGCCACTTTGCCGCCTGCACCCGTGGCAGAAAGCGCACCGGCCGCTGCCAATGGCGCGATCTTTCAGGCCAGCACCGGCTATTCACCGCTCCATTATGGCGACCGTGCCCACCGCGTGGGCGATTTGCTGACCGTAGTGCTGGTCGAGCGTCTGTCGACGTCGAAATCGGCATCGTCGAAATCCAGTCGAAGCGGCAGCTTCGATATCACTCCGCCCAGTCTTGGCCCGTTCTCTTTCGATCCGGGCAACCTTAATTCCGGCTCCTCCTCGTCGTTCAAAGGGCAGGGCGATGCGGCGCAGACCAGCTCGCTCAGTGGTGAGGTCTCCGTGACCATTGCCGAGGTCCGTCCCAACGGGACAGCGTTGATACGCGGGGAAAAGCTGATGACTTTGAGCCAGGGCGAAGAATGGATCCAGCTCTCGGGCATCGTGCGCCTGGCCGATATCACGCCAGATAACCGCATCGCCTCCACCCGCGTCGCCGACGCGCGCATTGCCTATGCCGGCAAGGGCGCTGTCCAGCGCGCCAGCCGCGAAGGCTGGCTGAGCAAATTCTTCAACATGGTGAGCCCGTTCTGATGGCTCGCTATTACGCCTTTCTCGCTTTCGCGATTGTCTTTCTGTTGGCAGCTATCGCCATGCCGGTGGTCGCCCATGCAGAGCGTGTGCGCGATCTTGGCAGCTTTCAGTCGGTGCGGAGCAACCAGCTGACCGGCTATGGCATCGTGGTCGGGCTGGATGGCTCGGGCGACGATAATTTCGCTTATCTGACGCAGGCGATGAAGGGGGTTTCGGGCCGCTTCGGGTTGCAATTGCCGGCCGGGGTCAATCCTGCGCTCAAGAATGCAGCGGCAGTGGTGGTGACGGCCGATTTGCCTGCCTTTGCCAAGCCGGGGCAGCAGATCGACGTGACGAT
>JAGREF010000115.1 GCA_020446665.1 Sphingomonadaceae bacterium | reverse complement strand
AGCTGGTACAACCGCGCCGGGGTCGAGAAGGTCATGGGCTTTGCCAGCGCAGACCAGATCGAGCGGTTCCTGAAGGAAGCACCGACATTCGAGAAGCTGCTGGTGGATGACGGGATCCTGCTGTTCAAATACTGGCTGACCACCGATCAGGACAAGCAGGAAGAGCGGCTGGCCGAGCGGCTGGAGGACCCGCTCAAGCGCTGGAAGCTCTCCCCCATCGACCTTGCCGCGCGCGAGCAATATGCCGCCTATACCGAAGCGCGCGAGGCCATGCTGCGCGCCACCCACACCGACCATGCGCCCTGGACGCTGGTCGATTTCAACGATCAGAAACACGGACGGCTCACCCTGATCCGCGACCTGCTCGACCGCTTGCCCGACACGCATGTGGAGCCCGAACCGCTCGACTTCTCGCCACTGGATCATGAGCCGCTGGAGGAAGAATATGGCGTGCTGAAACCGCTCAAACCCTATCCGTTAAAGGGCAAGGGCTGATCCTAAAGCCCCGCAGCAAATTCGCGCAGCATGTTCTTTGCGATCACCAACTGCATGATTTGCGTCGTGCCTTCGTAAATGCGGTAGATGCGGGCATCGCGGAAGAAGCGTTCGGCTTCATATTCGGCGAGATAGCCCGCCCCGCCATGGATCTGGACCACGCGGTCTGCCACGCGTCCGCACATTTCGGAACAGAACATCTTGGCCGCAGCGGCTTCCACGATCGAGCTTTCGCCCCGATCCACCCGCGCGGCGGCATCGCGCAGCATGCATTCGCCCGCATATAGCTCTGCCTTGCTGTCTGCCAGCATCGCCTGGATCAGCTGGAAATTGGCAATGGTCTCGCCAAAGGCCTTGCGTTCGCTGGCGTAGCGCATGGCCGTATCGAGCATCCGCCTTGCATAGCCGCAACTGGCCGCCGCGACGGAAAGCCGCCCCTTGTCGAGGCTTTGCATGGCAATGCGGAAGCCCTGCCCTTCCTCGCCGCCCAACAGGGCGCTGGCTGGAATGCGGACATCTTCCATGATGATATCGGCAATATGCGCGCCCGCCTGGCCCATTTTCTTGTCGCGCTTGCCGGTGCTGATGCCGGGCGTATCCATCGGCACCAGAAAGGCGCTGACATGGGCATTGCGCGGCAGGTTTTCCTTGCTCGTGCGTGCCATGATCAGCGCCATGGAGGCCCAGGGCGCATTGGTGATGTAGCGTTTCGTGCCATTGAGCACATAGCTATCCCCCTCGCGCCGGGCGAAGGTCTGCATGGCGGCGGAATCTGAACCGCTGCCCGGCTCGGTCAGGCCAAAGCAGCCCACTTCGCCTGCGGCCAGCCGGGGGAACCATTCGGCCTGCTGCTGCGGCGTGCCGCCTTTCGCCAATGCGGTCGCGATCATGCCGATATTGATCGAAGTGATCGAGCGGAAGGCCGGCGCAGCATAGGCCATGATTCGCCCCGCTTCGACATATTGGCTGGTGTTCATCCCGGCCCCGCCAAATTCCTCTGGCATGGTCAGGCCGAACAGGCCCATTTCGCGCATTTCAGCGAGAATATCATCGGGCAATTCATCGGTGGCGACCACATCCGCCTCTGCCGGGATCAGCCTCTCGCGGACATAGCGTTCCAGCTGGTCGATAAATTGCGCAAAGACATCTGGGTCCATGCCGGTCTGGCTGCTCATTGCTCTCTGCATGGTCACTGTTCAGGCGGCGCTTCGCCCGCATCCGGCGCAGGCGTATCGCCGCCGGGCTGCGGCTCCAACGCTGCAGGTGGCAGGCGGCGCTGCTCGATAATTTCGGCGGCTTCATCCAGCGCCCGCGCTTCCCCCACGGTTACCCCGCCCGGCCCGGGATCGGTGTCAGACGAGCCACAGGCCGCCAGCGGAAAAAGCAGTAAAGCTGTAAAGGCGTAACGCATGGGCGGCATCCTAGCGCGCTTTACGCAAAGGAAAAGCGGGCAGGTCGCATCCGACCCCCCCGCTTTACCTGCTTTTACCAGAGCCGTAGCGTCGGCCCCGGCAAAAAACTTACATCTTGTTGATGGCGTCTGCGGCGACTTCCTTCGCCTTTTCCTTGCCAGCAGCCTTGGCAGCGTCGAGCACGTCGCTGGCAGCAGCTTCAGCAGCGTCGCCAGCAGCATCAGCAGCTTCGTCAGCCGAAGCAGCGGCTTCATCAGCAGCAGCTTCTGCGCCAGCAGCAGCGTCTTCTGCAGCGGCGGCAGCATCAGCAGCCGGTTCTTCGCTCACGCCTTCCATGGCTTCGTCAGCGGGCATTTCAGCGGTGTCAGCCATTGCATCGTCCGAAGCATCTTCCGACGAACCGCAAGCGGCGAGAGTGAGAGCGAAAGCCGACAGCGCGGCAGTGTAAGCGAGCTTTTTCATGTTCAGTTTCCCCATTGAAAACACATTTGCCGTGCTGAGCGAGCCTCACGCGGCAAGGCGCAGGTTCTAACGCCGTGGATATTCGGGTGCAAACCGCAATTCGTAAAATTTGGGCCATTCACCTGCCGGTCTGCATCTGCCATGCAGCACGGCATGGCGCAGGATTCCTTGGTTAATTCGCCTTTGTCGGCAGCTGTCGAAACGCTTCGAACTATTTTTGGCTTCGATGCGTTTCGCGGGGTGCAGGAACAGGTTGTGGGCCGGGTGCTGGCAGGCGACTCGACTCTGGCGGTGATGCCAACCGGGGCGGGCAAGTCCCTGACCTATCAACTGCCCGCCACCATGCTGCATGGCACCTGCCTCGTCATCTCCCCACTGATTGCTCTGATGCATGACCAGCTGCGCGCCGCACGTGCCAATGGCATCCGCGCTGCGTCGCTGACCAGCGCCGATGCCGATTGGCGCGAGACGATGGATGCCTTTCGCGCGGGCGAACTGGATCTGCTCTATGTCGCACCGGAACGGGCGAGCCAGCCGCAATTTGTCGATCTGCTGACGGCTGCTCCGCTGGCGCTGTTTGCCATCGACGAAGCGCATTGC
>JAGREF010000114.1 GCA_020446665.1 Sphingomonadaceae bacterium | reverse complement strand
TCGGCATTGCGCAGACCGGCACCGGCAAGACAGCTGCTTTCATGCTGCCTTCCATCGACCGGCTGAGCGATTCCGATCGCCACGCGCTGCGCCGCAGCTGCCGTATGCTGGTGCTGGCCCCGACGCGCGAACTGGCCGGTCAGATTGCCCAGTCGGCTCGCGATTACGCCGCGCTGTCGGCGATGAAGGTGAACTCCATCGTGGGCGGCACTTCCGTCAGCAAGGACCGGCAGAAGCTGGCCCGCGGAACCGATATTCTTGTCGCCACCCCCGGCCGCCTGCTCGATCTGATTGACCAGAACGCGCTGACGCTGGACGGCGTCGAAGTGCTGGTGCTGGATGAAGCAGATCAGATGCTCGACCTCGGCTTTATCCATGCGCTGCGCCGGATTGTCGGCTTGCTGCCGAAAAACCGCCAGACGCTGTTCTTCAGCGCCACCATGCCCAAGGCGATCAAGGATCTGGCTGGCCAGTATCTGCGCAACCCGGTGCAGGTGGCGGTCACCCCGCAGGCCACCACGGCCGAACGGGTCGAACAATTCGGCATTCTGGTGCAGCAGGACGAGAAGCAGACGCTGCTCGAAATGATGCTGAGCGGCCGGTACAGTGTCGAAGGCAAGATTGACCGCGTACTGATTTTCACCCGCACCAAGCATGGCGCTGACCGCGTGGTGAAGAAGCTCAGCCAGGTAAACATCGCCGCCAATGCCATCCACGGCAACAAGAGCCAGCCGCAGCGCGAGCGCGCGCTGGGCGAGTTCCGCAGCGGCAAGGTGCCGATCCTCGTGGCCACCGATGTTGCTGCTCGCGGGATCGACATTCCCGGCGTCAGCCATGTCCTCAATTTCGAACTGCCCAATGTGCCGGAACAATATGTTCACCGGATTGGCCGCACAGCGCGCGCCAGGGCAGACGGGATTGCCATCAGCTTCTGTGCTGAGGATGAACGCGCCTATCTGCGCGATATTCAGCGCCTGACCGGGGTTACGCTCACTCGCTTGCCTCTGCCGGAAAACTTCCGTGCGGTGGTGGAAGGCGTGGGGCCGGAACGCCGCGCTCCGCCTGAACCGCGCAAGCGCGTGAAGCCCAGGCCGCTGGGTGCCAACAAGGGCGCAGCCAAGCATGGCGGTGCAAGTGAAGATGGCGGCCCGGCTCGCAACCCCAAGCCGAAGCGCAAGCACCCCAATCGCGCGGGCAAGCCGCGCCGCGAAGGTGCGCCGCATGGTGAAGGCCGCAGTGAAGGGCGGGGCGATGGTCAGGGCCAGCGTCGCCCCGGTGGTGGCCAGCGCCGTCGCCGCAGCGGCGGAGGCGGTGGCGCTCCGCGCGGGTAACCTTTTCGCCTTGCAGGCCGAATAGCTTCCCGAAATGGCAGGTCATGGTTGGCAAGCGCCGCCATGGCCGCCATATCGCTTCGGCAAAGGGAGGGCCGCATGGCTGACTATGATTACGACCTGTTTGTTATCGGTGCCGGTTCGGGCGGCGTTCGCGCGGCGCGTATTTCCGCATCGCATGGCGCGAAAGTTGCCGTGGCAGAAGAACATCGGGTTGGCGGCACCTGCGTAATCCGTGGCTGTGTGCCCAAGAAGATGCTGGTTTACGGCTCCATGTTCGCAGAGGAGCTGTCTCATGCGGATAATTATGGCTGGACCATTGAGGGCAAGAGCTTTGACTGGAAGACCTTGCGCGATTTCGTGAATGGCGATGTGGACCGGCTGGAAGGGCTCTATACCAAGACGCTGGAAAGCCACGCCTGCGAGGTGTTCCCGGAACGGGCAACGATTACCGGGCCGCATAGTGTCAAGCTTGCCTCTGGCCGCGAAATTACGGCGAAATATATCCTTGTGGCCGTGGGGGGCTGGCCCATGCTGCCGGAATTCCCGGGCAAGGAACATTGCATCACTTCCAACGAAGTCTTCCATCTGGAAAGCCTGCCCAAGCGGCTGGTGATCCAGGGTGCAGGCTATATCGCGCTGGAATTTGCCGGCGTGTTCAATGCTCTGGGCTGCGAAGTCACGGTCATCAACCGCACGGAAACGATCCTGCGCGGCTATGAAGATGCGGTGGTCGAGCGGCTGCTGCATATCGCCACGGCCCGCGGAATTGATTTCCGCATGAACCATCAGATCAAATCGGTCGAGAAGCTCGATGATGGCACTTTCCATGTCGATATCGGACTGATGGACCCGCTGCACGCCGATCAGGTGCTGTTCGCCACCGGGCGCCGCGCCAATACGAGTGGGCTGGGGCTGGAAAATGCCGGGATTGAAGTGGGCGCGCGGGATGAGATTCCGGTGGATGAGTATAACCAGACATCCTGCAGCAGTATCTATGCCGTGGGCGATGTGACCAACCGGGTCCAGCTGACCCCGGTGGCCATCCGTGAAGGCCATGCCTTTGCCGATACGGTGTTTGGCAACAATCCGCGCACAGTCGATTATTCGAATATCCCCACTGCCGTCTTCAGCCAGCCCCCGCTGGCAGGCGTCGGGCTGACGGAAGTTCAGGCGCGCGAGACCTATGGCAATGTGAAGGTCTATTCCTCGGATTTCCGCCCGATGAAGAACATCTTCTCACCCCATCCGGAGCGTGGCCTCTACAAGATGATCGTCGATGAAGCTTCGGGCAAGATATTGGGGCTGCACATGATCGGCCCGGAATCTCCCGAGATATTGCAGGCAGCAGCAATTGCGGTGAAAGCCGGGCTGACCAAGGAACAGTTCGACGATACAATCGCGCTGCACCCTTCCATGGCGGAAGAGCTGGTGCTGCTGAAATAGCGGCCTATCCGATGCGATAGGGCACCACACCACGCCGGTCAGGATCAACCGCAATAGTGCGGTCGCTGGGCGGGAAAGCGCGCTGGTCGCAATCATCGCGCGGGCAGATGCGGCAGGAGATGCCGATGGGCGTCACACTGCGTTCGGAATTCAGATCCAGCCCGTCGGCATAGATGAATTCATCCGCATGGGCTGTCTCGCAGCCCAGCGCCACGGCATAGCGGCGAGGGGACCGGGTGAAGCTGCCCGAAGGTTTCACCAGTCCCTTGGCCATGGAGACATAGCGCGCACTATCAGGCGTTTCGGCCAGCTGGACGAGAATGCGATCGGGGATGGCCACGGCCTCATGGACGATCCACAGCGGACAGGCCCCGCCAAAGCGTGCGAATTGCAGGCGGGTGGCGGAATGGCGCTTGGTGATATTGCCTGCCATATCCACCCGGCAAAAGAAGAAGGGCACGCCGCGCAGCCCATCGCGCTGGAGGGTGGAGAGGCGGTGGCAGGTCTGCTCGAAACTCGTGCCAAAGCGCTGGTTGAGGCGGTCTATATCATGGCGCAGCGCGCGTGCTGCCTCGCGGAAAGCGGTATAGGGCATCAGCAGCGCCCCGGCGGCATAGTTGCACAGGCCGACAAACAGGAGCTGTCGCGCGGCGGCGCTACGCAGGCTGGCGCTTTCGACCACTTGCACAATTTCTCGCCGCAGGGCGAGCGAGGCGAGTTGGTGCGCAAGCTGGAAGCGGCGACTTTCGGCGGGCTGTCCCGGGTCGATCACCAGATGCCCCATCTCCGCGTCAAAGCTGCGCAGTCCGGCGTTGTGCTCATAAAGCAGCGAAACCGAGAGCGCATCGCGCAGATATGCTTCGATGGCAGGGATAGCAGGTGTATCCGCGCGCCCGGCGAGGCGGCGAGAGAGGGCCTCGGCGGCGCGGTCCAGCGTATCGACATAATTGTTCGCAAAATGGAACCAGTCGCGCACTTCCTCCCACGGCAGACGGGCGCTGGTTGTTTCTCCTTCTCCGGTCTCTCCGGTGGAAAAGGCTTCGTCGACCATCTCCAGCCTTTGCCCGGTGCGGCGATAGGCTTCGTGCAAAGACACAAATCGGCGCGCCAGTTCCGGTTGCTGCTCGGCAAAGCGCGCCAGTTGCGCAGGCGGCAGGGCAGCTGGAAAGAGCGGGTCCGCCATCGCCTCGCTCAGCGCCAGAGTGAGATTGTCCGATGATCCGCTGCCCAGTTCTTGCCAGTCGAGCGGGAAGAGTTGCGCCAGCCTTTCCAGCAGCGCCGGTGTCAGGGGCCGGTCATCATGCTCGATCTGCGAGAGGTAGGAAGCGCTGATGTCCAGCTGTCTGGCCAGCTCCGCCTGCTGCAGGTGATGGCGATGGCGAAGCTGGCGGATTTGCTCTCCGGCGAACAGGCGGCGACGTGTATTCATGGACTTCGCATAGTTTGCAAACTTCGACTTTGCAAATTTGCAAAATTGCATTGGACAGGGCGGTTTGGCCGCCCCATGGGGGAATTTCCGTCAAATCCGGGGGAAGCATGTCCGCAAATATCGCTGAAATGGAACGTCGCCGCGAAGCCGCTCGCATGGGCGGGGGGCAAAAACGCATTGATGCCCAGCATGCCAAGGGCAAGC
>JAGREF010000113.1 GCA_020446665.1 Sphingomonadaceae bacterium | reverse complement strand
CGCGACAGGCCGCAGGCGCGCAAGGCGTCGAAATCGCGGGCCAGCAATTCGTGCGGGTCCATCGCTTCGCCCAGCTCCGCCTCCAGTTTGCGCCACACGCTGGCCGCGGCAGCCACGCTGACTTGCTGGCCGACAATAGTGCGCAGCAGCGTGCGATAGCCGGTTTCGCGAATGCGCGGTTCGGGATAGCCTGCCAGTTTCAGCGAGCGGGCAATGGCCGGTTCAATGGCCGCCACCCGGTCCAGCCCGGTTACAATCGCTGTTGCGCTAAGTCCCATTGCTGTTCCTTCTCCCTTGCCAATCCGGCTTGCGTCGCTTAGCAGCCCGCCGCAAGGGCCGACAGGCCGAAACGACTAGAGGGAAATCCTACCATGCCCAAGCTGATCGTCGTCAATCGCGCTGGCGAAGAAACCACTGTCGAGGCCGATAGCGGCCTGACCGTGATGGAAGTGATCCGTGACAATGGCTTTGACGAATTGCTCTCCCTGTGCGGCGGTTGCTGCTCTTGCGCAACTTGCCATATCCATGTCGATGCTGCCTTTGCTGACAAGATGCCGGCAATGAGCGAAGACGAAGATGATCTGCTGGAAAGCAGCGATCACCGCAACGAGACTTCGCGCCTGTCCTGCCAGATCCCGTTCACAGACGATCTGGATGGCCTGAAGGTCACGATTGCAGAAGAAGACTGAGTTTCTGAGAGGCAAGATGGTCTCGCATTGCGTCAGCGCGGTTGAAGGCTTACTTCACCGCGCATGACTGCACCTCACGCACAATCTGATACGCTCGCTCTGATCGGCAATACCCCGCTGGTTCTGCTCAAGGGACCAAGCGAAGCGGCTGGCTGTGAAATCTGGGGCAAGTGTGAATTCGCCAATCCCGGCGCTTCGGTCAAGGACCGCGCGGCGCTGTGGATCATCCGCGATGCCGAAGCGCGCAGAGAGCTGGGCCCTGGCGGCACTGTGGTAGAGGGGACCGCAGGCAATACCGGGATCGGCATCGCGCTGGTCGCCAATGCGCGCGGCTACAAGACGATCATCGTCATGCCCGACAACCAGTCCAAGGAAAAGATGGACACTTTGCGCGCGCTGGGGGCGGAACTGGTGCTGGTCCCGCCGACAAAATTCGCGGACCCGGCGCATTTCGTCCATACCAGCCGCCGCCTCGCCGAAGAGACGGAAGGCGCCGTCTGGGCCAACCAGTTTGACAATATCGCCAATCGCAAGGCGCATATTGAAAGCACCGCACCGGAAATCTGGGAACAGATGGGCGGGCGGATTGACGGTTTTACCTGCGCCGCGGGCACAGGCGGCACGATTGCCGGGGTCGGCATGGGGCTGCAGGCCTTTGACGAGAATATCCGCATCGCGCTGACCGATCCGCATGGGGCGGCGCTGTATAATTACTATGCTTGCGGTGAATTAAGCGCAGAAGGCTCTTCGGTCGCAGAAGGGATTGGCCAGGGTCGGATTACCGCCAATCTGGAAGGCGCGCCCATCGATGCGCAGTTCCGCATTTCAGATGAAGAAGGCCTGGCCTGGGTCGCACGGCTGCTGCGCGAAGAGGGGCTGTGCCTCGGCCTGTCGAGCGGGATCAATGTCGCCGGTGCGGTTGCGCTGGGCAAGCAACTGGTTGCCGAAGGACGCAAGGATGCGCGGGTGGCGACAATCCTGTGCGATTCGGGGTTCCGCTATCTTTCGACCATCTACAACGGCGAATGGCTGGCTGCAAAAGGGCTGCCGGTATTTGACTGGCTGAAACTGTAACGCTGCTTTCGATTGACGCGGGGCCAAGTCGCACTAGATTCTCCTGCATGGCCGGTTTTAAACAGGATGCGCCAAACGCGGCGGTGGAGGACATGGTTCCGGTCGCTCCGCTGGGCGGAACGCGCGCGCAATCCATGCAGCGCCTGCAAGTGGGCGTGGCCGGTCTCGCTGCGATCCTGCTGATGATCGGGCTGGCGAGTGTCATCACGGATCGCGCTCGCGAAACAGATGCTTCGACCGTGCCGGAAGCCGCGTCGACCACGGAGCCTGTGCCAACGCCAACACCCAAATCGGACCCGCTGGCTGAAGCAGGTGTGGTGCCAGACCTTCCCGCAGAACCCACGCCAGGCCCAAGCCAGGAAGCAGCCATTATGCCCGAGAAAGGCGAAGGGCTTGAGACTGCCAAGCAATAAGCTCGTTTCCGGACTGATCGCACTGGTTGCGCTGGCTTGTGTTGCTGTGTGGTGGGTGTCCTCATCCGGTAAAATCCCCGATGAAAGCGACAAGGCTCCGCTGGCGCTGGTGACCAGCCTGCCCGTTTATTGGAACGAAAGCCCCGATATTGCCGCAGCGCTGGATGCGGGGGCAGAGCCGCATTGGGCGCGAAAGGCGCTGGAGCAGCGCTATCGCCTGCAGCCGCTCGATACGCTCGACCAGCTGGAGGCGTCAGGTCAGCACATCCTGCTGATGGCGCAGCCGCGCCCGCTTGGTGCTGCGGACAATGTCGCGCTGGATGAATGGGTGCGCGGGGGCGGACAGGTCCTGCTTTTCGCAGACCCGATGCTGACCGATCATTCCGCTTTTGCCCTGGGCGATCCGCGCCGTCCGCAGGATGTCGCCTTGCTCTCGCCGATCCTCTCGCGCTGGGGCGTGGCGCTCTATTTCGATGACAGCCAGCTGGAAGGGTCTGCTCTGGTGCAGTGGGGCGATGCGCAATTGCCAGTCAACTTGCCGGGCACTTTCGCGCTGGAGCCGCAGCTGTCGGATGCGCCCGGTTCCTGTCGGCTGGAATTGGGTGGGCTGATCGCGCAATGCACTCTGGGCAAGGGGCGGGCAACGCTGGTCGCTGATGCTGCACTGTTTGAGGATGGCGACGAAATACCGCCAGACACCCGCGAGGCAGCGCTGGAAAAGCTCCTCTCCGGGGCCTTTTCAGCCGCGCGTTAGACGCAATCGGGGAAATCACGGGAAAAGCGATCCCCATTAGTGGGGATAATACGGGACGCTTGTGGATTCGGACGGGAATCCATGGGTTTGCAGGTGATTCCTGATTCAGCGCTGCAGGCTTTTGGTGCAAAGATTTACGATAAAAATAGATATTAATCATATATTTACCGTATAATCCCCGGATTACCCGCTTTTTTCCCTTCCATCCCCGGGGTGCCCGCGTTAGTTAAACCTTCCATCGGACAGCTTGTTTCGTCCTGCATCCGGCCAGCGGTCGGGTGAGCCGGTTTCGCATGCGCGGGATCGGGCGAGAAGGCTTTGTCCATTCGTGCGGGTCCAGGGACGGGCCCAGAGACGGGGGACGGTAAAGTGGCAGCGGGGCTGCAGGGAGGTTTCAGCGGGCAGGCCTATTCGCCGCAGGGCGATAAGGGCCGCTTTGTGCTGCCTCCCTTGTTCCGCAAGGCCGTGCGCGATTCCAGCGATGGCCGTGTCCTGTGCCTTGCCAAGCATGAACGCTGGAATTGTCTCGTCGGCTTCGGTCTGTCGCGCAAGCCGGAGCTGGAAGAGCAGCTCGACCGTGAAGAGCGCATCGCTATCGAAACGGGCAAGGATTTTGACCGTGATCTGCGCGCCATGCAGCTGTTCGGCTTTGTCGAAGTCCCCTTTGATGACAGCGGCCGCTTCGTCATGCCCGATCACCTTACCACGCTCGGCAAGGTAGAGGACGGGCTCTATTTCCAGGGCGCGGGGCGCTTCTTCACCATCTGGAATCCGGCGGAGCTGCAGCAAATGGGCGCTGGCTGGGAAAGCGCGCAGGCTGCCTGCGCCAATCTCGTGGCCGAAGCGGAAGCGAAGGCGAAGAAGAAATGAGCGCCCTCCCGCAAAGCCAGGCCCCGCATATCCCCGTCCTGCTGGATGAAGTGATCGCTGCGCTCGACCCGCAGCCGGGCGATGTCATTGTCGATGCCACTTTCGGCGCGGGCGGCTATACCCGAGCGATCCTCGAACGCGGCGCGACAGTCCACGCCTTTGATCGCGATCCCGATGCCATTGCAGCTGGGAGCCAATGGCCTGAAACGCGCGAAGACCCGCCGCGCCTGATCCTCCATCCGCGCCGTTTCTCTGAAATGGTCGCATCGCTGGCCGAGGCTGGCGTGGCGCAGGTCGATGGCATTGCCATGGATATTGGCGTCTCGTCCATGCAGCTGGATCAGGCCGGGCGCGGCTTTGCCTTTTCCGCCGATGGCCCGCTCGACATGCGCATGAGCCAGGATGGCGAAAGCGCGGCGGATTTCCTCAACAGCGCTGATGAGGGTGCGATTGCCGATGTGCTCTACCACTATGGCGAAGAGCGCCAGAGCCGCCGCGTGGCCCGCGCGATTGTCGCTGCGCGCCCGCTGGAGACGACCGGCGATCTGGCCCGTGTGGTGCGCAAGGCGCTCGGCTATCGCTCCGGTGCACCAAAAGACCCGGCCACGCGCAGTTTTCAGGCGGTGCGCATTCATGTGAATGGCGAACTGGACGAACTGGAAGAGGGCTTGCACGCCGCAGAAGTGCTGCTGCGCTGCGGCGGGCGGCTGGCCGTGGTCAGTTTTCACAGCCTCGAAGACCGGATCGTAAAGCGTTTTCTGCGCGATGCATCCTCCACCGGCGGTGGTTCGCGCCATTTGCCGGCTACCGCCGGTGCAGCGCCGGTGTTTGAGAAAGTTTCCAAGGCAATCCGCCCCGGTGAAGCCGAGATTGCCCGCAATCCCCGCGCCCGTTCTTCCACCTTACGTCATGCAGTGCGCAGCGATGCGCCTGCCCGAAAGGAGGCTGCATAATGATCGCTGGTAGTCGCCTTCGTCAGATCGGCTGGGTTGTGGTGCTGGCTATTTGCTTCACCGCCTTCCTTGCACTGACTTTTCGGGTCAACGCAGTGAAGAGCGAAGTGCGGCTGGCAGAGCGCCAGATCGTTGCTCTGGAACGCAAGAAGATCCTGTTGGAAACCGAATTCCAGACCCGCGCTAACCAGCAGCAGCTGGCCGATTGGAATGCGGTGGAATTCGGATACAAGGCTCCGGAGGCGGACCAGTACCTTGAAAGCGAGCGCCAATTGGCGCAGCTGGGCCAGCCGCGCGGTGCCAATGCGCCCGACCCCATCCGGGTGGCCCGCGCACCGCAGCCGGGTGAAGGCAATGACGGCTATCCGGCGATGGTCTCTCCCTTGACCGGCAAGCCGATCCAGAAAGCGGCCAAGGTCCAGCAATCCGAAGATACGCTCACCGGACTGGCGGAAACGCTCAGCGTGAAGGCGACCGGCGGGATTGCGATGGCGGCGGAGGCTGCCGAATGAACACCATGACGGTCAGCACGGCGATCTCGCTGGGCCGGGTGCAGCTGTTCACAATCCGCCAGCGTTCGCTCAACACCGCCCGTATGCGGGTGCTGTGGGTGGCGCTGGGCTTTGCCTTTCTGGCGCTGGTGGCGATTGTCCGCATCGGCTTTCTGGGGGTAACGGGCAGCACGACTTCCTCCGCATCGCTGGAAGAGGCGCTTTTGCCGCCGCGCGGCGAGATTACTGACCGCAACGGTGTGGCGCTGGCGCGGGCATTCCCGGCCTATGCGCTGTGGTACAATCCCAATGCGCTGGGTGACCCGTCCAATCCGCTGGTCAAGAGCCCGAAAGAGGTCGCGCAGGCATTGAAGGCGATTTTCCCGGACCTTGATGTGGAAGATGTTGCTGCCCGGCTGGCTACGGGCAAGGCGGGTTATATTCGCCGCCGTGTCCTGCCCGAAGATGCCAATCGGGTGCATGATATTGGCGAGCTGGCGCTGGAATTGCCGCAGGAAACCGATCGCCATTATCCGCAAGGTTCCATGGGCGCGCATGTGCTGGGCTATGTCGCATCGGACGGCCATGGCCGGGTGGGCATGGAACAGGTGCTCGACGATCACCTCACCGATCCTGCCAAGCGCGGCACGCCGGTGGCTTTGTCGATAGACCTGCGCGCGCAAGGGGCGCTGGAGGATGAGCTCCGCCGCGGGATGCTGGCAACCAACGCCATGGGTGCGGCTGGCATTGTGCTGGATGTGGATACGGGCGAAGTGCTGGCGCTGGCTTCCCTGCCGGAATTCGATCCCAACAAGATCGATGCGCAAGGCCAGAAATACATGTTCAACCGGGTGACCAACCAGGTCTATGAACTGGGCTCCACCTTCAAGCCGATCACGGTTGCCGCTGCGATTGATGCCGGGGTGGTGCGCGATTTTGGCAAGCGTTATCAGGCCAATCGCCCGCTGGAGATTGGCCGCTTCAAGATCCGTGACAGCCATACGATTGGCGCGTCGCTGAATGTCCCGGAAACGCTGATCCATTCCTCCAATATCGTCACTGCACAGATTGCAGATGAGCTGGGCAGCAAGCGGCTGCGCCAGACCATGGTCGATCTGGGGATGAATGAACGGCCCTATATCGAGCTGCCTGCCCGTGGCCATCCGATTTGGCCGGGCGATAACTGGCCGCGTCTGCGCAATATGACCGTCAGCTATGGCCATGGTATCGCGGTGACCCCGCTGCATCTGGCCGGTGCCTATGCGGCGATGGTCAATGGCGGTGTGTGGCGCCCTGCCACCTTGCGCAAGCTGGAGCCGGGTGAGGCCCCGCGTGGACGCCGCGTGTTCAAGGCTTCTACCTCTTCGCGCATGCGCCAGCTGCTGCGCATGATTGCGGTCTATGGCACGGGCCGCAATGCGGATGCTCCCGGCTATCGCGTGGGGGGCAAGACCGGCTCTGCGGAAAAGCCGGGCAATGGCGGCTATCGCAAGAAGTCTCTGGTTTCGACCTTTGCGGCTGCGTTCCCGATGGATCGTCCGCGTTATGTGGTGGTGATCATGCTGGATGAACCCAAGGGGACCACGGCCAGCTCCTTCCAGCGCACGGCAGCCTGGAACGCCGCGCCGATTGTCGGGCGGCTGGTCCCGCGTATCGGGCCAATGCTGGGTGTGCGGCCGGATAATACGCGCGATATCGACCTGTCTGATCTGCGCCCGCTGGTGCCGGGGGCAAGCCAGTGACGCTGGGCCGCCTTGTACAGGCTGCGGGCCTTGTCTTGCCCGACGGCGCAGATGGTTCTGCCGGGGTGACCGGCTTTGCGATTGATAATCGCAAAGTGGCGCCTGGCACGGTCTTTGGTGCCTTTCGCGGTGCCAAATTCAATGGGGAGGATTTTATCCCTGCCGCCATTGATGCGGGGGCAGTGGCAGTGGTCGCTGCGCCGGGGGTGAAGGTGGAGGGGGCAGTCCATATTGCCGACCCGGAACCGCGCCGCGCCTTTGCCCTGCTTGCGGCGCAATTCTTCGCCCCTGTGCCCGGCACAATCGTTGCGGTTACCGGAACCAATGGCAAGACTTCCAATGTGGAAATGACGCGCCAGCTATGGCGCATGGCGGGGCATAGCGCGGCCTCTATCGGTACGCTGGGGGTGACCACGCCCGATGGCAGCGTGTCCACCGGAATGACCACGCCGGATATCGTAACCTTCCTGTCGAACATGCACGGCCTCGCCCGCGAAGGGGTGAGCCATGTGGCTTACGAAGCTTCCAGCCACGGCCTTTCGCAATATCGCAATGAAGGCCTGCCTGTGGCTGCCGGCGCCTTCACCAATCTCAGCCGTGACCATCTCGATTATCACGGCACGATGGAAGAATATTTCGCCGCCAAGATGCGGCTGTTTGACGAGGTTGTCAGCGATGGGGGCCATGCGATCATATGGGATGGCGGGGATGAGTGGGCCCGCCGTGCCTGTGGGCACGCGCAGCAGCAGAATTTGCGCGTGTTTACGGTGGGCGAGAAAGGCGAGAATCTGCGCCTTCTCGCCCGCTCCCCCAGCCAGTTGGGGCAGGAACTGACGATTGCCTATGAAGGGCAGGAGCGGAAAGTTCATTTGCCGCTGATCGGCGCCTATCAGGCCGCCAATGCGCTGGTTTCAGCGGCGCTGGTAATTGCCACAGGCGGCGATGCCAAAGCCACTTTTGATGCGCTGGGCCGCTTGCAGCCCGTGCGCGGGCGGCTGGAACGGGCAGCTATTTCTGCCGCTGGGGCACCGATTTATGTGGATTACGCGCATACGCCCGATGCGCTGGAGGCCGCAATTGCGGCATTGCGTCCGCATGTCACGGGCCGCCTCATCACTGTCTTCGGTGCCGGGGGTGACCGCGACAAGGGCAAGCGCGAACCGATGGGGCGCGTGGCGGCGGAGCTTTCGGACATCGTGATCGTGACAGATGACAACCCGCGCGGCGAAGAGGCAGCCGCGATCCGTCAGGCTGTGCTGCATGGCGCGCAAGGGGCAACGGAGATCGCAGACCGGCGCGAGGCGATTGCGGCAGCGATCCTGCGCGCGGGACCGGATGATATCGTGTTGATTGCCGGCAAGGGCCACGAACAGGGCCAGATTGTCGGCGCAGGAGATTCTATGCGGATTTTGCCGTTCGATGATGTCGAAGTTGCGCGTGAATGTGCGATCCCGCAGGGGGCCGGGCAATGAGCGGGCAACTGGCCCTCAAGGCGCTGCGCCAATGGCCGCGTGAAGCCCGCGATGCGCTGTCGCTGGCGCTATGGAACGCGCAGGACATTGCCGCTGCCACCGGCGGTAAGGCCAGCCACGATTTTCAGGTTGCCGGGGTCGAAATTGACAGCCGCGATGTGCGCGAAGGCGATTTGTTCTTCGCTCTGAAGGGCGAAGCGACTGACGGGCACCGTTTCCTCGACAAGGCTTTTGCCAATGGCGCAGCCGCTGCAGTGGTGAACCGCCCGATCGATTATCCGCATGTGCTGGTGGCAGACACGAATGCCGCGCTGGAAGCGCTCGCCGCCGCTGCTCGCGAACGGGCGCAGGCCGTGCGCATCGGGGTGACCGGCTCGGTTGGCAAGACTGGCGTCAAGGAAGCGATCTTCGCCGCGCTGGAACGCTGCAGCCGGGGGCATGCCCATCGCAGTGTGCGCAGCTACAACAACCATGTCGGCGTGCCGCTCAGCCTGTCGCGCATGCCCGCGCGCAGCCGCTTTGGCGTGTTCGAAATGGGCATGA
>JAGREF010000112.1 GCA_020446665.1 Sphingomonadaceae bacterium | reverse complement strand
GCACCCCGGGCCGATGAACCGGGGCATCGAGATCGACAGCAACGTCGCCGATCTGGCGGGGCGGTCGCTGATCACGCGGCAGGTCGAGATGGGCGTTGCCATCCGCATGGCCTGCCTCGACGTGCTGACGCGCAAGGCGCGCGGCGTGCCCGGTTGGGCCGATGGGGAATGGGTATGAAACAGCAAATGCCCCTGACGATTACCGGCGGCCAGCTGGTGCTGCCCGATGGTGTGCGACCCGGCTCGATGCGGCTGGTCGATGGCCGGATTGACGCGCTGGGTGACATTACCGCGCAGGATGGCGACGATGTGCTTGATGCAGCGGGTGCGCTGGTTGCGCCGGGCCTCGTGGATTTCGGCGTTTTCGCGGTGGACAAGCCCGCCTTTCATTTTGGTGGCATCACCCGTGCGGCGCTGATGCCGGACAAGGCTCCGATCCTCGATCTGCCTAGCCGGGTCCAATATGTCGCCTATTCGGGCAAGCCCGATTTCTGGGTCCATCCGCTGGCCGCGGCCACGCGCGGGCTGGAAGGGCGCGAACTGGCGGAACTCGCGCTGATGAAGCAGGCGGGCGCGCGCGGTGTGGCCACCGGGCGCAGCTGGATCGCGGATTCGGGCGTGATGCTGCGGCTGCTGCAATATGCGGCGATGCTCGATCTGGTGGTGGTCAGCCATGCGGAAGATGCCGGGATCACCGGCAGCGCCGTGGCGACAGCGGGCGAAATGGCAACCCGGCTGGGCCTGCCCAGCGCCCCGTCAGAAGCAGAGGCACTGGCGGTAGCCCGCGATATTGCGCTGGCGGAGATGAGCGGTGCGCGGCTGCATTTCCGGCAAGTGACGACACGCGGCGCACTGGATCTGGTGCGCGCGGCCAAGGCGCGCGGGGTGCAGGTCACCGCTGGCGTCACCCCGGCGCATTTCATGCTGTCAGACCTTGCGACGGCGGAATTCCGCACCTTTGCGCGGCTTTCACCCCCCTTGCGCAGCGAGGATGACCGGCAGGCGGTGATCGCGGCGATTGGCGATGGCACGATTGACGTGATCGCCAGCGGCCATGATCCGCGCGGGCCGGAAGACAAGCGCTTGCCCTTTGCCGATGCGGAACCGGGCATGGCAGGCGCAGAAACGCTGCTGGCGATGGTGCTGACGCTGGTGCGCGACGGGGGGATTTCCATGGAGCGCGCGTTTGATCTGACCGCCCGCATGCCCGCGCAATTGCTGGGCGTGGCGGCGGGCGAACTGGCGGAAGGTTATGAAGCGGATATCGCGCTGATCGACCCGGAAAAGCCATGGGTGGTGGATGGCCGCAAGATGGAAGCCAGCGCGGGCAACACGCCCTTTGACCGCCAGCCGACGCAAGGGCGGGTGACGGCCCTGTTCAAGGGCGGAGTGAAGGTGGGCTAGCCGCCCATCGACCACACGAACCCGGTCAGCGCAGCCGCAATGGCAGCACACACCAGCGCCACCCAGGCCTTGCCCGGCTGCATTTCATGCGTGTCAGCCGTGCTTTCGACCTTGGTCTTGCCGGTGATCATCGGCCCGACCAGCAGTTTGCCGCGGATTGCATAATAGATGATCGCGGCCAGATGCAGCACGATCAGGGCGAGGAGGACGTTGAACAGCGCCTCGTGCAATTCTGTCAGCGTTCCAGCCAGATCGGGCGAAATCTTGAGTGACAGCGGCCCTGCCATCAGCCCGTCATTATCTTCCGCAAACAGGCCGAGCGCGGTTTGCAGCGCGGTTACGCCCAGCAGACCGATCACACTGAGCGCCCCCAGAGGATTGTGACCGAGGCCTGATGCTGCCTTGCCCTTTACATAGGCAAGCACGGCTGCGGGCCCCTTCACAAACTGGCTGAAACGCGCAGTGGAGCTGCCGAAGAAGCCCCACAATATGCGGAAAATGAGCAGGAACAGGATGGCCATGCCGCTGCGCAGATGCCAGTCGAGCATCTGCTCTTCAGCAGAATACCAGGAAAAGCCGATCAGCCCCGCCAGTGTCCAGTGGAACAGGCGGATCGGCAGGTCCCACACGCGGACCAGTCTGGTCCCGCTCACATCAGACAAGGATCAATCTTCCTCGCGATAGGTTTCGTGGCAGGCCTTGCAGGTGCCGCCGGTCTTGCCGAAGGCTGCCTTGAAGCCTTCCACATCGTCCGCCTGAGCAGCTGCGTTGAGGGCGGCAGCAGCGAGCTGGAAATCCTTCGCCTTGGCCATGAAATCATCCGGGGTTTCCCAGATATTCGCCTTGGCTTCCGTCTTGCCGGCATCGGGGCCGGTACCGGGGGCGAACAGGCCGGGCAGATCATTGCTCTTTGCCTGGGCCAGCGCGGTGGCTTCCTTCACTGCGGCCATGTCGGGCGTGTCAGACTTGCTTGCGCGCATCAGCACCTTGAATGCGTCGCCCAGTTCCTCGAACCATTCATGGCG
>JAGREF010000111.1 GCA_020446665.1 Sphingomonadaceae bacterium | reverse complement strand
CAGCGTGGTCTTGCCTGCGCCATTCGATCCGACCACGCCGATCCGGTCCCCGCGCTGGATGCGCAGGGAGAAATCGCGGATGATGGGGCGCTCGCCATAGGTCTTGAAGACATGTTCAGCCACGATCACGGACTTGCTCTTGCTGTCCTCATCCGTGGCGAGTTTCAGCTTGGCGGTCCCGGTGGGGTCGATCATCGCCGCGCGCTGGGCACGCATTTGCCAGAGCTTTTCCAGCCGTCCCTGATTGCGCTTGCGCCGTGCGGTTACGCCGCGTTCAAGCCAATGCGCCTCCAGCTTCAGCCGCGCGTCGAGCCGTTCCGCCGCACGGGCCTCTTCGGCATAGACTTGCTCTTCCCACGCTTCATAACCGCCAAAGCCCACATCCTTGCGCCGCAGGATTCCGCGATCGAGCCACAGAGTCGCTTTGGTCAGCCGCTTGAGGAAGGTCCGGTCATGGCTGATGACCATGAAGGCACCCTTGTAGCGGGTCAGCCAGTCTTCCAGCCAGTCAATCGCGGCGAGATCGAGATGGTTGGTCGGCTCGTCCATCAGCAGCAGGTCGGGTTCCTGGGCAAGCGCGCGGGCGATGGCGGCGCGGCGCCGCTCGCCGCCACTGGCCCCCTTGGTCGGCGTCGCCATGTTGATGCCGAGTTGCCCGGCGATGGATTCCACCTCGTGCTGCGCGGGGGCATCAGCGCCGGAAAGGGCAAAATCCATCAGCGTGGCATAGCCGGTGAGATTGGGTTCCTGCTCCAGCAGAACCACGCGCGTGCCGGGCTTGATCTTGCGCTGGCCGCGATCTGCCTCGATCTGGTTGTTGACCAGCTTGAACAGGGTCGTCTTGCCCACGCCATTGCGCCCGATCAGCGCCAGCCGGTCACGCGGGCCGATATGCAGGTCGATACCGGGCGTGTCCGGCCCGCCGAACAGCCAGCGGCCGCCCTGTTGCAGGCCGAGGCCTTCCCAGCTGAGGATTGGTGGTTGCGCCATGGCGCGGCACCTAGACGCGCGCGGGCTGCGGAACAAGGTGGTTCACCGCTGCGTCATATGGGCATAGCCAGTTTATGCGCAATTCGCGATTGAGGAGACTCACCATGACCAGCCGCACCATCACCTATGCCTTGCCCATCCTTGCCGCTGCTGCGCTTGCCAGCCCGGCGCAGGCCGGGGTCGAGATCGATTCCACCGGGCCGATTGTTTCGCTGCAAGTCACGGAAACAGTGCAGGCGCGCCCCGATATGGCGACAATCAGCGCCGGCGTGACCAGCGATGCCCCCACAGCGGTGCAGGCGATGCAGGCCAATGCCCGCGAAATGCAGGCGGTAATTGCCCGGATCAAGGCATTGGGGATCAAGGCAGAAGATATCCAGACGACCGGGATCAACCTCAATGCCCGCTATGATTATGACCGCAACACGCAAAAGCAGGTTTTCCGCGGCTATCAGGCCTCGAACCGGGTCACTGTGATCCTGCGCGATGTGGACCGCACGGGGCAGGTGCTCGATGCGCTGGTGGCGGCCGGTGCGACCGATATTGGCGGGCCGAGCTTTGGCATGCAGGATGACACGGCGGCCAAGGCACAGGCGCGCCGCGCGGCAATGGAGAAGGCACGCGGGCAGGCGATGGAATATGCCGGCTGGGCGGGCTATTCCTCCATCCGCCTGCTGGAAGTGAGCGAAAGCATGTACAGCAATGCGCCGCAGCCGATGATGCGGGCCGTGGCGATGGATGCTGTGGCTGAGTCCACGCCTGTCGAACCCGGGCTGATCGGCAATGCCGTGACGATCAATGTGACCTATCAGATGGTCGGCGATGGTGAATAAGGGGCTGAATAGGGAGAAACCAGCCCATTCACCGCTTGTTCAATGCGGCGGGTTTAGGCAGTCTGGCATGATGCAACGGTTCCTGATCCCTTCGCTCGCAGCCGGTCTGGCCATTGCCAGTCTCGCCATTTCGCCCGCCACGGCACAGCAAAGCCGCGAGCAGGGGGAAGCGCGCAAGGAAATGCGGGCCGGTAATGTGCTGAGCCTGCGCCAGATTGAACGCCGCGTGCTGCCCAGCATGCAGGGCGCGGAATA
>JAGREF010000110.1 GCA_020446665.1 Sphingomonadaceae bacterium | reverse complement strand
CAGTTCGAAGCGATCTTCCTGCGCCAGCTGCTCGCCAGTGCCCGCGCCACCAATTTCGGCGGTGATGAGCTTTTTGGCGGGCAGGGCATGGAGACCTTTACGGAAATGCGCGACGCGCGCTTTGCGGAGATTGCCGCGGGCACCGGCGCGCTGGGCCTTGCCAGCATGATCGAAATGCAGCTGGCGCGGCATATGGACAGAACTGCGGACGGGGGCGCTTAAGCCATGGCGTCTGATCTCCTTTCCATCGGTGCCAGCGGCGCGCGGGCGGCGCGCTCTGCATTGGATGTGGCGGCGCATAATATCGCCAATGCCGCGACAGGGGGTTATGTCCGCCGGGGTATCCGGCTGGAGGAAGTCTCTGCCGGAGGTGGCGCTGGCCGGGTTGGCGACATTTCTCTCGCCGGGGTGCGCGCCACCGGAATCACCCGCAGTGTCGATGCATTTCGCGCTGCTGAAGCGCGCCGGACCAGCAGCGATTCCGCACGCGCTCAGGCGGAAGTCGATGGTTTGCGCAATGTCGAAAGCGCGCTGGAACAATCGGGCATGTTCGATGCCGTGGTTGAATTCGAAGCGAGCCTGCAGCGGCTGGAAAGCGATCCGGTCGATCCCAGCCTGCGCGCGGCGGCTCTGGCCGGGGCCGAGCGGCTCGCGGGTACATTCAACATTGCCGCAGGCAGCCTGCAGGCGGCCAGCGACAATCTGCGTTTCGAAGCGCAAGGCGGCGTGGCAGAGGTCAATCTCTTTGCCAGCGAACTGGCGCGGATCAATGTCCGGCTCACGCGTGTTGGCCCGGATACGAGCGAGCAGGCCAGCCTGTTCGATCAGCGTGACCGGCTGCTGGGCGAATTGGCCGAGCGCGCCGACATCACCGCGCAGATCGACCCGCTTGGCCTTGCCACAGTGCGGATTGGCGGGGCTGGCGGCGATGTGCTGGTGGCCAATGACGTGGCCAGCGCGGTCGCCATGAACACCGCCGGTGATGGCACGATTTCCTTCACGCTGGGCGGCTCTGCGCTGGCGCTCAATGGTGGCAGCCTGGCGGGCAAGGCGCTGGCCTTGCAAGAGGCCGCCAATGCCTCGACCCGGCTCGACGCGCTGGCCGACGATATCGCTTCTGCGGTCAATGCGGTGCAGGCTGGCGGGGTGGCGCTGGACGGATCGCCGGGCCAGCCGCTGTTTGCGGGCAGCGGGGCGGCGGGCATTTCCGTGGCTCTGCTGTCAGGCGATGAACTGGCGACCGTGCCCGGCGGTGCCGTGGCGGGCAGCCGCGACGGATCGAACCTTGCCGTGATGCGCGCTGCACTGGCCAATGGCGTATCTGGCGGCGGCGCTGCGAGCCGCGCCAACAGCCTGATCTTCGATATTTCCGCGACTGTTTCCGCCCGTGAAATTACAGCCGAGGCGCTGGAGACAATTGCCGATTCCGCCCATCTCGCGCTGGTCGAATTCACCGGTGTCGATCTGGAGGAAGAGGCGGCGGCGCTGGTGCGTTACCAGCAGGCATTCCAGGCCTCGGGCCGGGTGATGCAGGTCGCTTCCGAAATCTTTGACACGATAATCGGGATCGGGTGAGCGCCATGACGACACTTCCCACCAGCGCCTTTTACGAACGGGCCAGCAACCAGATCAGCAGCCTGCGCGCGCGGGCTGAGGGCTACCAGACGCAGATTGCGACTGGCGAAAGGCTGGAGCGGTCTTCGCAAGACCCGGTCGCAGCGGCGCGGCTGCGCTTGCTCGGGCGGCGCGAACGGCTGGATGAAGTGACGCGGCACAATTCGGATCGTGCCAGCAGCGAACTGGCTTTTGCCGATAATGCTCTGTCGAGCACGGCCAATGTGCTTGCCCGGGTGCGCGAATTGGCGACGCAGGCGGCCAATGCCACATTGTCAGACACAGACCGCGCCGCGATTGGCGAAGAAGTGGCGCAATTGCAGGAAAATCTGCTCAGTATTGCCAATGGTCGCAATGGCGCAGGCCATGCGCTGTTTGGCGGTGAAGCACCGGGCCTTGCCTATGAACGGCAGGCGGATGGTTCGATTGTCTATATCGGCACCGCCGCTGCGCCGCTGGTCGATCTGGGCGATGAACAGAATGTGCCGCAGGGCCTGACCGGGCCAGAGGTATTTGCTTTCGACCATCAGGGCAATCCGACCGATCTGTTCGCCATGCTCGGCACGCTGGCCGATGCGCTGAAAGGCACAGGCGGCGATCCCGTTGCGGCCAGCCGCGATGCGCTGACCGCGCTGGATAGCGGGCTGGACCGGGTCACCACTGCGCAGACCGTAATCGGTGCGCGGATGAACTGGGTCGATCAGCTGAGCGAGAGACGCGCTGCGGCCGGCCAACTGGTCGATGCCGAACAGGCCGATCTGGGCGGTGCGGATATCGCTGAAACCATCACCAAATTGCAGCACGCCATGACCGTGCTGGAGGCCAGCCAGGCCAGCTTTGTCCGCCTGTCTGGCCTGACTCTGTTCGACATGCTGCGCTGAGCCGAGAAACCGGAAGGAATTTGCCCCATGTATGCTGCCATTGGCATTGTTGTTTTGCTGCTCATGGTGTTTGGCGGTTTCGCCCTGACCGGCGGTGCGCTGGGTCCGGTGATGCACGCCATCCCGCATGAAATGCTGATCATCGGCGGGGCCGCAGTGGGCGCGCTGATTACCGGCAATTCGATGCATGAACTGAAAGCGATTGGCGGCAGTTTCGGGAAGATCTTCAAAGGGCCGAAACACTCAAAGCAGGATCATATTGATGCCATTGCCCTGACCAGCAAGTTGATGAAAATGCTCAAGTCCGAAGGGCCGGTGGCGCTGGAATCCCATGTGCAGGAACCACAGAATTCAGCGATCTTTGCAGAATATCCGTCGATCCTGGCCAATAAGCCGCTGACCGCGCTGATCTGTGACACGCTGACGCTGATCGTCGTCTCTTCCGGCACGCTGGAAGTTCATGCGGTGGAAGAAGTGATGGACAATGCGATGAAGACGCATTTCCACGAAGAATATGAACCACAACACGCCTTGCAAGGGCTGGCCGATGCGCTGCCGGCGCTGGGCATTGTCGCCGCCGTGCTGGGCGTGGTGAAGACCATGGGTTCGATCAATGAACCGCCCGAAGTGCTGGGCGGGATGATCGGTTCGGCGCTGGTCGGCACCTTCATGGGCGTGTTGCTCGCCTATGGTATCGTTGCCCCGCTGGCTGGCCGCCTGAAACAGGTGCTGGATGCGGATGAGCAGATATTCCATGCAGTAAAGCAGGTGATTATCGCCAGTCTGCACGGCTATCCGCAGCCCTTGGTGGTGGAAAGCGCGCGGTCTGGCCTTGGCCATGCCTTCCGCCCCGGCCTGTCCGAATTGCTCGACGCGCTGAGGGGCCGCTGAGATGGCTGCCAAGCGCGGCAAGAATGAGCCGCCTCCACCCCCGATCATCGTCAAGAAGGTGACTGTCGTCGAAGGCGGGCATCATGGCGGCGCGTGGAAAGTTGCCTATGCAGACTTCGTGACTGCGATGATGGCTTTCTTCCTGCTGCTCTGGCTGCTGGGGGCGACCACGGAGGACCAGCGCAAGGGGCTGGCGGATTACTTCACGCCCACTCTGGTCAAGATCCGTGAAGGCAAGGCCGGATCGGACGGGCTGATGGGCGGTGCCTCGCTGACCGATGTTGATGACTATCCCCATCGTCAGGGCCAGACCGGGACCAAGACGCTCACTATCCCGCGTGACGCGACGGGCGGGCCGATGGAAGGTGCAGGCAAGATCAAGCGGGTGGAGAAAATGCGTGAACGCCTGCAGGAAGAGCTGGCGGAAAATCGCCGCCTTGCCCGCCTCGCCAAGAATTTGCGGATGGTCAACACCACCGAAGGCATTCGCATTGATCTGGTCGATGATGCCGATTTTTCCATGTTCGCCATGGGCACCACGATCCTGACCAGCGATGCGCAGGAACTGGTGGGCGTCATTGCGCAGATGGTCGGGCCGGAAGGTGGCGAGCTGACCATTCGCGGTCATACGGATTCGCTGCCCTGGAAGGATGGCGTGCGTGGCAATAACTGGTCCCTCTCTGCCAGTCGGGCAGAGGCAACGCGGCAGGCGCTGATCCGGCAAGGTGTGGGCGCGAAACGTTTCAACCGGATTGAAGGGGTGGCAGATCGAGAATTGCTGATCGAGGACAATCCACAGGATCCGCGCAACCGGCGCATCTCGATCCTGCTACTCGATTAGGTGAAATTGCGGATGGTCGCGGCGATAAGGCACTAACCATAAGCTCCTAGCCATTGGGCGAACCCACGGAAGGGGAACGTGCCCATGACTATTTCCATTCACCCGCATGAATTGCCGCAGCTGTTGGACGACTGGCCCGGCGCGAAAGTGCTGTCGCTCGACTGTTTCGACACGCTGATCTGGCGCGATTGCCATGCACCGGCGGATATTTTCGCATGCCTGCCCGGGATCAGCCCGGCCCAGCGCGCCCGCGCCGAGCAACTGGCGCGCAAGGCGGAACGGCTGGAACGGGGCGGCAATGAAGTGCGGATCGAAGCGATCTATCGCGCGCTTTATCCCAATGGGTCCGATGAACAGATCGAGCTGGCAATAGCGGCGGAGCTGGCGGAGGAAGCCCGCCATTGTTTCGCCTTCGCGCCCACAGTCGCGCTGATGCGGGATGCCAAAGCACGCGGGATGCAGCTGGTGATCGTTTCCGATACCTATCTGGATGAAGCGCAATTGCGCCAGCTGATCGCTGCCTCTGCCGGAGACGAGATTGCGGGCCTGATCGACCGGATTTTCTGCTCTTCCACCTATGGCAAGTCCAAGGGGGCGGGGCTTTATGCTGACGTATTGGCGAAGCTGAAAGTGGTGCCGGGCGATATTGTCCATCTGGGTGATAACCGGGCGGCCGATGTCGGCGGGGTCGAACCTTTTGGCGTCAATGCCATCCATCTCACTCAATTTCCGCAAGCCATTCGCGAGCAGATCCGGCTGGAAAGCGGGATTGCTGCCATGGTGGAAGGCCCCGCACAGGATCGCCTGGGCGCGCCGCAGCCGCACCGGGCAGGTCTGGCGCTGGCTTTGCCGCAGCTGGATGATCCGGCGGAGCAATTGGGCGCTGCCACGCTCGGCCCCATCTTTGCCGGGTTTGAATATTGGCTGCAGGCTGAAGCAAAGGCGCTGGCGGAAAAGCATGGCGGCACAGTCCATTGGCTGTTCCTGATGCGCGACGGGCATCTGCCGCAGCTGGTGCATCAGGCAACGCCCCAGGGCATGGCCAATCCCGGCCATGCGGTCGAACTCAGCCGTTTCACTGCCACTGCGGCCAGCCTGACCGATGAAAAATCCGTGTTCGCCTATGCAAAGGCAGAGCTGGGCGTGCGCCCGCAGACGCTGGCACGGCAAGTGCTGATGGAAGAGAGCGAGATCACTGCGCTGCTCGGCGATCTTTCCCCGGAACAGGGCAATGCCGCCTTGTGGAAGGCCTTGCGCGAAACCCCGCGCCGCCGGCGGCTTGCGCGCAGATCACGCGATTTTGCCGAGCGGCTGGTGGCGCATATCCGCCGCACGGTCGATCCGCAGCGCGGCGATGTGCTGATGCTGGTGGATCTCGGCTATAATGGTTCGGTCCAGAACCGGGTTGATACGCTGCTGGCCAGCGAATTCGGCGTCCATGTTGCAGGCCGCTATCTGCTGCTGCGCGAAATGGACAGCCCCGGCCTCGACAAGAAAGGCTTTGTCGATGCGCGCCATTATGATGCCCCTGCGCTGGAGGCCTTGTGCGCCAATGTGGCGGTGATCGAGCAGGCCTGCACCCGCGATTGCGGCTCTGTGATCGGCTATGAGGCCGATGGTGCGCCGATCCGGCGTGCGAATGACATAGACCCCGAACAGTCCGAACAGCGCGAAAAGATGCAGCGCGGTGCCTTGCGCTTTGTCCGCGAGCAGGCAGATGCGATCCTGCGGGTTGCCGAACCCCGCAGGCTTGATCTGTGGCGCCGTGGAGCCTGCGCGGCGATGGCGCGGCTGATGTTCCTGCCGCAAATGCACGAGTTGGCGGTGATTGACCGGTTCCAGCATGATGTGAATCTGGGCACGGAAAAGACAGTGGCTCTGTTCGATCCTGCCATCGCCCGGCGCGGTCTGCGCGAACGCGGGCTGTTCTATATGCGCGGGTCTGAACGCATGTATCTGCCGGCGGAGCTGGCGGGGCAAGGTGCGGCCACGCGGCTGGCCTTGCTGGCGACCCGGCGTTTCGGCCTGTCTTTGACCTTTGCCGATTTCAGCGAAGCCACGCTGCCCATCCCGGCGGTGTTTGCCACCACGCAGGATGCAAGCCCGCAGCTGGTCACTGCCCATGCCACACAGGATGGCTGGTTTATGGCCGCCATCCCCGTGGGTGAGAGCCGCTATGCCGTGGCGCTGCAATTCGGCGCGGTTTGCGATTACCTGCAGCTGGTTAGCGCCTTCTTCGAAGATCAGGCCGATTTTCTCGGCCAGCGCAGCGAAGGGGAAAGCGGCGCGCGGATCGCCGCAACGCCGGAATTTGACACTCTGCCGGAGATCGCGCCGGGCCTTTACGATTGCCGCGAGGAAGCCGGCTTCATGATCGTCCACCCGCCGGCATCGGCAGAAGTCGGTGGCAAAATCTTAACTGTCGTTTTTCGACCAGTGTTTACGACCAAGGTTAATCGCGTTTCAGCTTTGGAAGCGCATAGGGATGCTGAGGAGCTGTGCTGATGAGCGACCTTTTGATCCATTCCATGGCGGAATTCGCGCCGCTGATCCTGAAATGCCTCGCTCGCGCAAAGGCGCGGCAGGTGGTGGAGATCGGCGCCGAGTTTGGCGGCATGTCGCAATGCCTCGCAGATTATTGCGCGGAGACGGGCGGCCGGCTGACCAGCATAGACCCCGCACCGAAACAGGAATTTCTCACCTGGGCGCATGCCAATCCGCATGTGCGCCATGTGGCGCAGCCCAGCCTCGACGTGATGGCGGGCCTGTCCGGGGTAGACGCCTGGGTGATTGATGGTGACCATAATTACTACACGGTCATGAACGAGCTACGCCATGCCCATGCGCTGGCGCGCGGGGAAGACCGGTCTTTGCTGGTGTTCCTGCATGATATCAGCTGGCCCTGTGGCCGGCGTGATTTCTATTATGCGCCCGAACGGATTCCGGAAGAATTCCGTCTGCCGCATAGTTTCGATGCGGGGGTAACGCTGGACAATGCGGGCTGCGTGGCTGATCGCGGGATGCGCGGCATGGGCCAGTTTGCAGTCGCTCTGAAAGAGGGCGGGCCGCGCAATGGCGTGCTGACAGCGATCGAGGATTTCATCTCGGTGGCGGATAGTGAAGGCCAGCCACTGGTCTTTGCCCATATTCCGGCCGTGTTCGGGCTGGGTGTCCTGTTCGATGGCAGTGCCGACTGGGCGGAAGATGTCGCCGGTTTCCTGCTGCCCTATCACGAAAATGATCTGATTGCCGCGCTGGAACTGAACCGGCTGCGCAATTACCTCGCTGTGATCGACTGGCAGGACCGCGAAGCGCAGCGCCTGTCTGACGCAGCCTGACGCTGCCCCCTCGCTTCCCTATTTCGCGTAGAGCTACCTACCCCATTGAGTGATACGCGAAAGGCCCGGCATCCGATTTGGATGCCGGGCCCCCGGAGGGATATGCGCTTTCCCTGATTTAGCGCAGCAGTGAGAGGACGTTCTGCTGGCTCTGGTTCGCCTGGGCGAGCATCGCGGTGGAGGCCTGGCTCAGGATCTGGGCCTTGGCGAGCGCTGCGGTTTCAGCCGAATAATCAGCATCTTCGATCCGTGATCGTGCATCGGAAAGATTGGTCGAATTGACCGTCAGATTGTTGACGGCGGATTCGAGGCGGCTCTGGCCTGCACCCAGCGTGGCGCGGGTCGAGGCCACGCTGTCCAGTGCGCTGTCGACATTGCCGATCGTTGTGGTTGCATTGGCTACACTCGACACATCCAGCGCAGTCGAAGAAATCTTCGTTCCGTCCAGCCCCGCCACGGTCAGCGTGATCGTGTCGCCGCTGTTTGCGCCGGTCTGGATGGCGAAAGTCGTATCCGAACCAGAAGTGGTGCTGAACAGCGTGTTGCCGTTGAATTCGGTGTTGGACAGGATATCGCTGATCTGCGCCTGCAGCTCGTCGACTTCCTTTTCCATATAGGCACGATCCGTGTCCTGATAGGTCGCCGATTTCGACTGGACAGCCAGTTCACGCACACGCTGCAGCATGTTGGTGACTTCGTTCAGTGCACCTTCTGCAGTCTGGGCCAGCGCGATACCATCATTGGCGTTGCGGATGCCCTGGTTCATGCCGCGCACCTGCGCTGTCATGGTGGTGGCGATGGCGAGGCCGGCGGCATCATCCTTCGCGCTGTTGATACGCTTGCCGGAAGACAGGCGCTCCATCGCGGTGCCAAGCATCTTGTTGGCCGACTGGGACGCGCTGGCTGCCTTGAGCGAGCTGATATTGGTATTGATTACAGACATTGTTGCAAACTCCCTTGCAGTCTCCGTTTCGACACTGCCGTTGCGAGGTGTTGCATCGCGGCAGCCACAAACCAGACCGGCAGGGTTGCGGATTTTTTTAGGGGTGGCGGTGATTGCTGCCTTCCCCACGCCCTTGCGCATGCGCGCGGAATCATAAGGCATAGGTAGTTTACCCGGGGCTGAAATTAGCGCCTCCTTTGCCGTCAGACCCGCACAAGCGCTGCATCAGATTGGTTAACGAACCGGGGGGCGTGATGGGGCAACTCAACACAACCAAAAATTTCGAAATGGCGCATGGGGCACTGGCGGCAAAGCTGTCTGGCCTTGCACCTTCGCTGTTCACCGATGGTCCGGTGACGCTGGCAGATGCTGGCGAGGGTGTGCGGGGGGCGATTGCCGTCGCCCGCCACCCTTTACCAGGTCTTGCGCGTGATATGCGCGGCAACCGGGTGCTGAGCTATGCTGACCCGGTGGCAGAGGCGAGTCTGGCGGCATTGGTCGCCTGTATCGGTGAAGCGGGCGGGCCGGTTGCTGCCGATCCGGAGAGTCTTTCCGTCCTCGCTCTGGCTGAACGCCTCGCGCAGACTGACATCCCGGTGCTGGTGGGCGGCCCGACCGGGACGGGCAAGGAAGTGCTGAGCCGTTTCATCCATGATCGCAGCACACGCTGCAGCGGGCCATTTGTGGCCGTCAATTGCGCGGCAATCCCCGAAACCATGCTGGAGGCGATGCTGTTCGGCCATCGCAAGGGTGCCTTTACCGGGGCCAGCGACGCAGGCGAAGGCTTCTTCCGTGCGGCTGATGGCGGCACTTTGCTGCTCGACGAGATTGCGGAAATGCCGCTCAATCTTCAGGCCAAGCTGCTGCGCGCCTTGCAGGAAGGCGAAGTGGTGCCGGTGGGCGCGACCAGGCCGATCAAAATCGATGTGCGCATTGTGGCTGCCGCCAATCGCGAGCTGGCGCTGGAAGTGGAACAGGGCCGCTTCCGCGAGGATCTGTTCTATCGCCTCAATGTCTTTCCCATCAGCCTGCGCCCCTTGCGCGAGCGCCCGGCCGATATTGCGCCGCTCGCCTTTGCGCTGTTGATGCGCCACGCGCCGGAGCCGGACAATGTGCCGTGGATTTCCGATGTCGCGCTGGCCATGCTGCGCATGCATGGCTGGCCGGGCAACGTGCGCGAGCTGGAAAATGTCATCCGCCGCGCCATCGTGCTCAGCAGCGGGGCGAAAGAGATCGGCCCAGACCATATCGCCTTTGACCAGATTGCCCGTGCCGTGGAGCCGGAAACCTCTGGTGATGGCTCTACCAAACTATCAAAGGTCGTGCAGATCTCGCAGGCCAAGGCGATCATGGAAACGCTCGACGCCTGTGGCGGCAAGCGCGCTGAAGCGGCCAAGCGGCTGGGCATTTCCGAACGCACCTTGCGTTATCGTCTGGCCTCTTTCCGTGAAGCCGGGATTGCGATTGGCGGAGGCCGGTCATGAGCGGGCCTGCTGGCATTGGGGGCGCAGGCGGCGGCGTTGGCGATATTATCGCCATGCGCCAGCAATTGCTGGAGCGGAACCGGCTGCTGCAAGACCTCAAACAAGGGGGCAAGGCCGATGGTGCCGCGCCCGCATCGGAACCGGCAGGCGGCGGCTTTGCTGACAGTCTGAAAGGCGCGCTGGACAATGTCAGCGCGACGCAGAACCGCGCGAGCGAGCTATCCGCCGCCTATGAGCGCGGCGAAGTGACCGATATCGCCAAAGTAATGATGGCGCGGCAGGAAGCCGGGCTGGCATTCGAGGCCACGCTGCAAGTCCGCAACAAGCTGCTTTCCGCCTATCAGGAAATCATGCGGATGGGGGTCTGATAGATGAGTGAGCTGGTCCCCGCCGCAGCGCCGCCACCTCCGGCCAATCTGCTTGATCCCTTGCGCGATCCGGCAGGGGGCAGCATGCTCACGCGCCTGCGCGCCTTTGCCGCTCAAGGTCCGGTGCGCAAGGCATTGCCCTGGTTCGGCGGGGTTGCCGGGATCGGCTTGCTCGCGCTGACATGGGC
The DNA here is from genome assembly GCA_020446665.1 of Sphingomonadaceae bacterium. GTDB lineage: Bacteria > Pseudomonadota > Alphaproteobacteria > Sphingomonadales > Sphingomonadaceae > JACXVD01. The sequence goes on along the minus strand of JAGREF010000110.1, from coordinate 9,981 downwards.
GGCAATGAGCCCGCCACCGCAGCGCGTGCTCTATTCTTCGCTCAGCGACGGGGAGCGCGCCGAAGTGGTTGCCGCGCTGGATCAGGCGGCAATCGATTATACGATCGACAATCAGAGCGGTGCGCTGAGCGTGGGGGAAGATGACCTTTACCGTGCGCGCATGCTGGTTGCCTCCAACGGTGCGCTGGCTGCGCCCGAAAGCGGCACGCAATTGCTCGACAGCCTGCCCATGGGGGCCAGCCGCACGCTGGAAGGGGACCGGCTGCGCGCCGCGCAGGAACGCGAATTGCAGCTGACCATCATGGAAATTGACGGGGTGGAGGCGGTGCGTGTCCATCTGGCGCAGGCCGAGAAATCGGTCTTCGTGCGCGAGGATACGCCGCCCAAAGCCTCCGTGATGCTTCGTCTGGCGCGCGGGCGACAATTGAGCGCCAGTCAGGTCGCTGCCATCACAAATCTGGTCGCCGCTTCCGTCCCCGGCCTTGCAATCGAGGATGTGCGGATCGTGGATCAGCATGGCCGCCTGCTGTCCGACCAATCGGGCGAGGAAGCCGACCGGCTGGAATTGCAGGCACGCATGGAGGCGAAATTGCGCGGCCAGCTGGACCAGCTGCTCAGCCCGATGCTGGGGGCAGGCAATTTCTCCTCTGAAATCCAGGTCGAGCTGGACATGGATGAAGTGACCAGCGCGCGCGAAAGCTATGACAAGGAAGGCGCGGTGCGCCGCGAAACCACCAGCGAGGCCCAGACCCGCGCTGACCGGCAGGCGATTGGCGTGCCCGGTGCAACCACAAATACCGCGCCCGAAGCGGCGCAGCCTGTCCCCGGCGCACCGCAGGGCACAGAGGCAGCAGCAGGCGAGACCCCGCCGATCAATGGCGAAAGCTCGGCCAGCCGCACCTATGAGCTGGGCCGCGAAGTGGCGGTTTCCAGCAACAGCCCCGGCGGGGTGAAGCGCCTGTCGGTCGCAGTCGCGCTGAGCGAGAAGGCGATGAAGAATGCCAAGCCGGAAGATCTGAAAAAGATCGAGGATCTGGTCTCGGCGGCTGTGGGTGCCAACACGGATCGCGGCGATCAGGTGACAGTTATCATGCGCCCGTTCGAGCCCGCTTCCATGGAGGATATGCCGTTCTGGGAGACGCCGTGGTTTGCCACCATCCTGCGCAATGTCGTGGCGCTGCTCAGCGTATTGCTGGTGCTGCTGCTGGGCGTGCGCCCGCTGCTCAAGATTCTGCGCGGTGACAAGGCCGAGGCGAAGACTGACGCAGCGGAAGAGAGCGCCGAAGCGGGTGAAGGCGAAGCAAGCGAGGCGGGGGAGGATGGCAAGCCTCGTCTCAATGCCCCGGCGGAAGTTCCCGACCGGGAGCAACTCGCCGCGCAGGTCGAGCTGGCGCAGCGGATCGTGCGGGAAAAGCCGGATGATGCGCTGATCGCGCTCCGCCAGATGCTGGCTGACAATGCTCAGGCACAGGGAGAAGAGGCATGAGCGAGCTTGAAGACGGCGTCGAGAATGCCGTGACGCAGCCCCCGCCCCAGCCACTGCCGGAGCCGGCCTGTGGCCCGGATCAGGCAGCGGTGATGGTAATGCTGCTGGAAGATGAAGATGCCTCCACTCTGCTGGGCCGACTGACACCGGAGGAATTGCGCCTGCTCGGCTCACGCATGTGCGCGCTGGGTGAAATCGAACCGCAGGCGATTGCCATGGCGATCGCCGGTTTCGCGGAAAAGGCCGACCGGCTCGGCCTGAGCGCGCATGACCGGGTTGGCCGGGTTCACCGGATGATGGCGGGCGCAGTGGGGGCTGTGAAAGCAGACAATCTGATGCGCCGCATTGCGCCGGAAGATGGCGAGCAGACCTCTGCGCTGGAACTCGCCCGCTGGCTGGAGCCGGATGTGATCATGCCGCTGATCGAAGGCGAGCACCCACAGGCGATTGCCGTGCTGCTGGTGCAGCTGGACCCGGAGGTTGCAGCGGCCGTGCTGGCTGGCCTGCCCGAACATGTCCAGCCGCAAGTGGTCCACCGGATCGCGACGCTGGGGCCGGTATCTGCCGATGCGGTGGAGATGCTGGAAGAAGCGCTCTCCACCCGGATCGCGCAGCTCCATGGTCGCCGTCCGCTGGAGATAGGCGGGCTGCAGGAAGCGGCTGACATCATCAACAGTTCCTCCCGCGCATTTGGCAAGCGGATCGTCCCGGAAATCGGCAAGATCGACAAGAAGCTGGCCAAGGATATCGAAGCGGAGCTGTTCAAGTTCGAACATCTCTTCGAACTCGATCCGCAACAGATGGGTGCTTTGCTGCGCGAAGTGGAAAGCGAGACGCTGATCGACGCGCTCAAGGGCACGGAGGAGGAGCATCGCGAAGTCTTCTTCCGCGCCATGTCCAGCCGCGCCGCCGATGGTGTGAAAGACGAGATTGACGCACGCGGGCGGCTGAAGAAAGCCGATGTCGAAGCGGCGCAGAAGGAGATTGTTGCCATCGCCAAGCGGCTCGCCGCAGATGGCACGCTGGTGCTGGGCGGCGGCGACGAAGATTATGTCTAGCCTGCCCTTTGCCAGTTTTGGCGAGCGGCAGGGCTTTGCCCCCGATCCGCGCTTTACCGGTCCGCCGCGTGGGCCGGCCCTGGAACCGGTCGATGATCAGGATCCGGTCGAAGTCGCTTATGAGCAAGGCCTTGCAGAAGGCCGTGCCGCCGCAGAGGCAGAGGCGCAGGCCATTCTGGCGCAGCGTGAAGCGCAATGGGCACAGCTGGAACTCGCTCTGGCCCGGCTCGATGGCGATGCGCTGGAGGCTCTGCGCGAGAAATTGCGGCTGACTGTGCTGGCCCTGTGCGAACAGGCCGTGCTGCCGCTGGCGCTTGACCCGGACGGGCTGGCCGTGCGGATCGAAGTGGCGCTGGGCATGCTCCAGCGCGCGCAGGATGAACGGCGCCTGCGGCTTCACCCGGATGATCTGGCACTGGTTGCTCCGCGCCTGCCGCAAGGACTGGCGGTGGAGGCTGATCCTTCGCTGGAGCGGGGCGCGTTGCGGATCGAGACAGCCGATGGCGGGATCGAGGATGGCCCAGGCCAATGGCGCCGCATTCTGGCGGAGGCCTTTGACGCATGCTGACCAGGCTGGAGCCGTTGTTTGACGGGCTGGCGCTGGCTCCGCCCGATCTTTCGCCGCGCCGATACGGGCTGGTCACGGCCTGCGATGGCGGGCTGGTGGAGGTCAGCGGCCTGTCCGTCCCGGTGGGGGCGCTGTGCCGCATCGCCCATGGGGCTGGCACGCAACTGACCGCCGAAGTGATCGGTTTCCGCAATGGCCGCACGCTGATGATGTTGCTGGGCGATGCCGTGTTGTTGCGCCCTGGCGCAAGAGTCCGGCCAGAGGGGCGGCCCGGCATGCTGCCGGTCGGCCCGGCCTATCTCGGGCGCGCAGTGGACGGGCAGGGCCACCCCATCGATAGCAGCGGCGCCTTGCACCCTTCTGCATCCTGGCCCGCAGGCGGGGTGCGCAGCGGCGCGCTGGACCGGGCGAGCGTGACGGACTGTTTCGACACCGGCGTGCGCTCGCTCAACGCGCTCACCACTTTCGGGGTCGGCCAGCGGATTGGGGTGATGGCCGGGTCTGGCGTCGGCAAATCCGTGTTGATCGACATGATCGCGGGCGGTGCTGATGCTGATGTCGTCATTGTCGGATTGATTGGCGAACGTGCGCGCGAAGTCTCCGACTTTGTCGAGCGGCATATGCGCGGCGAGACGGCGCGGCGCACGGCGGTGGTGGCGGTCCCCGCCGATCATGCGCCAAACCTCAGGCTGCGCGGTGCGATGCTCGCCACCAGCCTCGCTGAATATTTCCGCGCGCAGGGCAAGCGGGTACTGCTGGTGATCGACAGCCTGACCCGCATCGCGCATGCCGCGCGCGAAATCGGGCTGTTGCTGGGCGAGCCCGGCGCAGCGCGTGGTTATCCCCCGTCGGCGCTGGCGACTGTTACCAAGCTGGTCGAACGGGCAGGGAATTCTGCCGAAAGCGGCGGCTCTATCACCGGGCTCTATTCAGTGCTCGCCGATGGTGATGACCATAATGATCCGGTGGTCGATACGGCGCGGGCCATTCTTGACGGACATATTGTGCTGAGCCGCGAACTGGCGCAGCGCGGGCAATATCCGGCGGTCGATGTGCCTGCTTCGCTGAGCCGGGTGATGGCCGATATTGTCGATCCCGCCCATGCGGCGGCCGCGCGTGAACTGCGCGGATTGCTGGCCGCGCAAGAGGCCAATCGCGACCTTGTGCTGATGGGTGCCTATCGCGAAGGGGCGGACCCGCAGCTGGACCGGGCGATGGCGTTGCAAGCGCAGATTTCCGCCTTTCTCGGGCAGTCGCCGGGGGAGCGGGTGACGCTGGGCCAGTCGATTGCGGCGCTTGCTGCGCTTTTGAACAATGGCTGATCCAAAGCGTTCGCTGCGCCGTGCAAAGCTGCTCGAACGTGTAAGGGCCGTTGAAAAGCGCGCCCATGCGGCAGAGGCACAGGCTGCCGAGGAGGCCCATGCCCGGCTGGAGGGCGTGGCCGCGCGCAGCCTCAGCCTTGCCAGTGATTATGCCGCCACCGGGCAGGTCAGGGACGGGCTGGAATTGCGCGCCCGTCAGGCTCTGGCGAGCGGATTGCACGATATTTCCATGCAGGCGGCAGGCAATGCGCAAGCGGCCCGGCGCACTGCCGATGCCAGGCTGGCAGAGCTGGCCGGGGCAGAACAGCGCCGCCGCGCAGCGCAGGATCACGCCATCGGGATCAGCCGCGCGATTGATGCGCCGAAGTCCGAGATCAGCCCTTCGCGCAAATCTGGCACAGCTCTTGAATAGGGCAGGGTCTATGATGACACAAAGCCCCCCCTCGCTGCTCGCCAAACTTTTCGCCGCTGTCCAGCCTGCTGCCGGAGAGAGCGCCAGGTCGCTCTCTCCTTCTACGGAAAAGCCCGAAATTCCGGGGTTTTCCGTCGCGCTGGCCAATCTGGCTGTGGCAAGGCAGGGCGTGTCTGCGGATGAAAGTGTGAAACCGGCACTGCCGCAGCTCCCCGGCGAAAGCGGCAAGGCGCTGCCGCCACCGGCACCCACCGGCAAGAATTTGCCGCCTGTTGCCGCTCCGGCCCTTGCAACCGGAGCGCAACCGCCTGTCGTGCCGGTCATGCGTTCGGTGCCGGGACTCGTGGTTCCGCCGAAAGCACCAGAGGCACCTGCACCGGAAGTTGTCCCTGTCAGCGAGCCGCTGCGCGATGGCAAGCTGGCTACCAAGCCCGCAGACCATCCGACGCCCGTCTCGCGCTATATCAAGGCAGCGCGCAAGCCACTTGAAACACCGCCGATTATGGAGCGTGAGAAGGAGACTGTCTCACCCGGTGCGCACAGGGTGAAGCTGTATGCCGATCCTTCTCTTGAGGAGGGTTTGGAAGCCGATGCATCGCGCCCAACCATGAGGTTGGTGCAGCCTGTCACGATCCCGGAAACGGATCTTGCGCCAGTGGCAGAACTGCTGCCGGTCAATCCTGCCCCGGTGCCGACTCCGCCAAACTCGATCCCTGTAGCAGAGGCTGAGCTTGGGAAGGGCCAGAAGGCCGAAAACCCCGCACCTGCAACTGCACGCACGCCCGGTGCGCCTGTGGCGGAGGCGGAAACGCCTCGCCCGCAGGCGCCATCCGCAACCCCGGTGGTCATTTCGGCCGTTCCGCGGCGTGCACTGGCGGGCTCTGGCGGGAACGGGAAGGCTCCTCAGCCGACCCGGCCTGATATCTCCGAACCGCAAAAATTTGAAGGCACTGCGCCGCAGGCTTTGCCGACTCTGGCAAACGCTTCGCCTCGTGCTGGCATGTTCCGCTCGTCGCCTGCGTTGCTGGATGCGACATCCGGGACAGAGCGCGATACGCCCCAGCAGGTTGCGGCTCTCAAACAGGCCTTGCCTGTCGCAGTGCAGCCAGTGCCTCAAACGCCTGCACAGGCGGCGACCATGCAGCCGGCGATCCAGACCGATTTTCCGGCTCCCGCCATGCCGACCACGTCAGCTATTGCGCCAGCCATTACGCCTGCCATGGATAGCGCCGCGATTGCCCATCTGGTGGACCAGCTTTCCGCCGCCCGCGAGGCCTTTGCGCCGGTGCAGGCTCAGCTCTCGCTCGACCATGCGGAATTTGGCGAGATTGATCTGCGTTTCTCACAGGCGCGCGGGGGTGCGTTGCAGGTGGAGATGACCGCTGAAGACCCGGCTCTGCCGCGTGCGCTCGCGGCTGCGCAACCAGCTGTGCAGGCGGGTGAGCAGGCGGGCAACTTCCGCCAGAATGACAGCGCATCGCAGCCGCGCATGGCAGGCGGGGCAGAACGCGACCTGTCCGGTTCCGCTGGTGAAGGCAGGGGACGCGAGGATGCGCGGCGTGACCAGCCCGCGCGCCAGCAGCGCCAGACGCAATCCGATTCCAGCCATCGCGGCAGCACGCCGCACGGCACCTATGCCTGAAATGACTGAGACCAGAAGGGGCACGCAATGAGCAAGAAGAAAGAAGACGGTGAAGGCAAGAAGAAGGGCGGGATGATGATGAAGATCATCCTCGTCGTGGGCTTGCTGGCGGCTGGCGGTGGGGGCGTGTTCGGCCTGATGGCTGCCGGTGTGATCGGCGGACATGAGGAAAAGAAGGAACAAGGCCCGGCTTTGGTGCGCAAGGATGAAGATGATCCCTATGCACCCGCCAAGGAAGGGGCAGAGGCCGGGATCGAGATGGTCCATGGCGAAGGCGGCAGCGAATTCCGCACGGCCTATTACGCTTTTTCCGACGATTTCACGTCGAACCTCAAAAATTCGGATTCGCTGGTACAGGTGAGCCTGGCCGCATCCACCCGGCGCGATGGGCGGGTGCTGATGTGGCTCAAGACGCATGAGCTGGCGATCCGATCACGCCTGCTGGTCGAACTCGCGGATACGCCGGAAGAGCTGGTCTTCACCCCGGAAGGCAAGAAGGAACTGCAAAAGCGGCTGACCAAGGCGATCAATGAAGTGCTGATCGAAGAGGAAGGATTTGGTGGGGTGGATAATGTCCACTTCCGGTCCTTCATCGTCCAGTGAAGCCGCAGCGCGCCTTTACCGCGGCGGGGATCGCAGCGAACCATTGCGAGGCCTTGATGGGGCGCCGCGTGGGCGAGGATGAGCTGCTTGCGCGGTTGGCCCGCATGGGTGGCCGCCTGTCGCGGCTGTTGCCTACAGCGCTTGCGCCCTTTTGCGGGGGCCAGACACCGGGCGTGAGGATGCTCGATATCGAGCGTCTGAGCGAGCAGGCGCTGGCGCAGCGGATCGGCCCGCTGGCAGGCAATGCCGTGCTCGGCAATGCAGCAGGCAGCCCGGCCATGCTGATCTCTGTCGAAGCGCTGGCGGTTTTCGCGCAGCTCGACCGTGCCTTTGGCGGGACGGGCGACATTGCGGATACGCAGCCGCTTGCATTTCCGACTTCGGGCATCTTGTTGCTCGCCCGGATTCATGCGGTGGTGCTGCGCGCGCTGAACGAGGCATTGGGGCCGGATAATGCGATGTCCCTGCTCGCCAGCGATAGCGACTATTCCGTGCTGGAAGCCTTCCCCGGCGATGCGCAACTGGCGGTGCTGGTGTGTGAATTCACCGCCCGCGATGCGCGGCCCTGCGAATTGACACTGGCCTTGCCCATGGCGGCTTTGGAACGGCTCTTTGCCGCCAGCGCCGCCGCGCAGCCGCGCCGCGCCAAAATCGCACGCGGGCCGCTGGATGCGCCCTTTGCTGATATGCCGCTGCAGCTGGATGCGCGGCTGGTCGATATGCGCCTGCCGCTGGGAAGGCTGGCTGCACTGAAAGTGGGGCAGGTGCTGCCCGTTTCGGTGGCACGCAAGGTGCCGCTGTCGATTGGCGGGACAGTGCTCGCCCATGGCACGCTGGGCGAACAGGATGATCGCCTCGCCCTGCGCGTGGCGGAAACACCGCTCAATCCCCGGCCCGGCTCGATTCCGCAAGCCAATGTTCAAGAGGTGCAAGCATGAATGCCCCAGCGGCCGGTTTCGGCCTGATCCAGGATATTAATGTCCGCCTGACTGTAGAACTTGGCCGGGCCGAGATGAGCCTGCGCGATGTGCTCGCCTTGCAGGAAGAAAGCGTGGTCATGCTTGATCGGCTGACCGACCAGCCGCTCGACGTGATGGTCAATGGCAAGCTGATCGCGCGCGGTGAAGTGGTGGCGGAAGGCAATCGCTTTGGCTTGCGCATTCTCGAACTGGCCGGGGCATCCCATCCGGCATCTGCAAGCGAAGCGGAGGCAGGCTGATGGGTTGGTACATCCTCAAATTGCTGGTGCTGCTGCCGCTGATTGGGCTGATGATCTGGGGCAGCCTGCGCCTTGCCAGCAAGCTGCAAGGCCGCATCGGCGCACCACAAGGCGGGTCCGGGCGCAGCGTGCGGGTGGTGGAAACCGTAATGCTCAGCCCGACGCAGCGCCTTGCTGTGCTGGAATTCCACGGGCGCGAAATTCTGGTTGCGACAGGCCGCAACGGCCTGACCCGACTGGGTGAAGCACCCGCGCGGGAGACGGGCGATGAATAGATATTTGAAATATTTGCTGGCCATCCCCGCACTGCTGACCCCCGCCATCGCCCATGCGCAGGTCGCGGTGCCCGGTGCGCTGGACCGCGCCTTCAGCACAGTGGGCGGCGCCGAAGGGTCCGAACTGAGCCTCTCGCTGCAGCTCTTGCTGTTGATGGGGCTGCTCACGATCCTGCCCGCGCTGATACTGATGATGACCAGTTTCACGCGGATCATCGTGGTGCTGGCGATATTGCGGCAGGCATTGGGATTGCAGCAATCGCCGCCCAATCAGGTGCTGGTGGGTCTCTCGCTGTTTCTTTCGCTCTTCGTCATGGCCCCGACGCTGGAGCGGGTGAATGCCAATGCGATAGAGCCTTATGCGGCGGGGGCCATCAATGCCGAGCAGGCGATTGCCGCCAGCGGCACGGAATTCCACGCCTTCATGGTCAGGCAGACGCGCGAAAGCGATCTCGCCATGTTTGCGGAAATTGCCAAGGCGCCGAAATGGAAAAGCCCGCAGGATGTGCCATTTTCGATCCTGCTCCCGGCCTTTGTCACCAGCGAATTGAAGACGGCCTTTCAGATCGGCTTTATGCTGTTCCTGCCCTTTCTGGTGATCGATCTGGTCGTGTCCAGCGTGCTGATGAGCCTGGGCATGATGATGATGAGCCCGATGCTGGTCAGCCTGCCCTTCAAGCTGCTGCTGTTCGTGCTGGTCGATGGCTGGGCGCTGCTGATGGGCAGCCTCGCGGCGAGCTTTGTCTAGCGGGAGACCTGTCATGGACGAGATGAACCTGCTGCTGTCCTATGCGGACCGCATGTTGTGGACCACCGCGCTGCTGGCCGCGCCGATCCTGCTTTCCAGCCTGGCTGTGGGGCTGGTGGTGGGGCTGGTGCAGGCGGCAACTTCAGTGAACGAACAGACGCTCACCTTCGTGCCCAAGCTGGCGGCAATTGCGCTGGTGCTGGTGTTGATGGGGGCGAGCATGATGGCGCTGCTGACCGATTTCCTGCAACAGGTCTTCGCGCAGATCGCCACGATCCATCATTGATCTGGCATGATCGGCCTCGATTTCGGTTTTGGCGCGCTGGAGGCGGATTTCTGGCGGGTGGCCTTCCTGATGCTGCGGATCGGCGCGGCGCTGATGGCGGCACCTTTCTTTGGCGCGGCGAATATACCGGTGCTGGCGCGTATCTGCCTCACCGGGGCGCTGGCGATCTTCATCGCCGCATGGCTGCCGGTGGAGGTGCCGCAGGCGCTGTTTTCGCTCGATGGCTTGCTGGCGGCCGCGGGCGAAGTGCTGATCGGGCTGACGCTGGGCTTTGTGCTGCTGCTGGCCTTTGCCGCGCCCACGGCGGCAGCCGAAGTGATTGGCGGCGGGATGGGGATGAGCATGGCGATGACCAGCGACCC
>JAGREF010000109.1 GCA_020446665.1 Sphingomonadaceae bacterium | reverse complement strand
CGCCGGTGCGGAACCAGCCATCGGGAAACGCGGTCGCAGTCAGTTCCGGCTGGTTCCAGTATCCCAGCGCCACGCTGGGGCCGCGCAGCCACAATTCGCCGGTTTCGCCATCGGGCAGCGGTGTGCCGTCTTCGTCGGCGATCTTGGGCTCGATCGTCATCCACGGCAGGCCGCATGACCCGGCCTTGGCCAGCAATGTTTCCGGATCGCTGACCGGCATACCGAAATTCGAACCCGTTTCGGACATGCCGAAACCTTCGCCAATGCGGACACCGGCGGCTACGAAGCGTTCGCTCTGCGCCTTGGGATTGGGTGCACCGCCAATCGCCCAGACCCTTATATTGCGCAGCTTTTCAGCGTCGAAACTCGGCTGATTCCAAAGCGTGGCCGCCATTTGCGGAACGGAGAAATAATGGGTGATGCCCAGCTCCGGGTCTGACAGCCGCTCCAGCGTGAGCTGCGGGTCAAAACCGGGGGTGACATAGACGCTCGCCCCCGCCTGGATCGGCGTGCGGCAGGCAGCATGCAACCCCGCCGTATGGAACAAAGGCATGTCGCACAGGAAGCGCGAATGCATCGACACATCATTGCCGAGGATGAAGCCGGTTGCGCCCCAGAAGGCGTTGAATTCCGACAGCATCACCCCTTTGGGCCGCCCGCTGGTGCCCGAGGTGTAGAGCAGGCAGGATGTCTCGTCGAACCGCCGCCGCGCGTCGGCGGGCGGTGCGGAACCCGCTTCCCCCAGTTGCAGCATCTGCTCGATGGGGATCACGCGCTGCGCCGCGGCTGGCGCGGTGAAGCCTGCCTGCGGGAACACGACAGCAGGCTCTGCATCCTGTGCCAGTGCTTCGATCTCGGCGCTGGCGAGGCGCCAGTTGAACGGCACGAAGATGCAGCCGCCACGGACAGCCGCATATCGCAGCACGACCATTTCGGCGCAGTTCTTCGTCAGCGTTGCGATCCGGGCGCCGCTGTTGGGGCCGAACTCTTCGACAAGCCAGGCCGCCAGCCGGTCCACCGCCTGATGCAGCTCGCGCCAGTTCCAGCGGCGGCCGTCGGCCATGTCTTCCACGGCCAGCCGTGCCGGCGTGGAGCGGGCATAATTTGCAATCGGATCGAAGAGCATGTCCATCTGTGCGGTCCCCGGGGTCAGTCCTTCACCTTGGAGGTATCGAAGGTTTCAAGGCCCGGCTTGAAGCTCTTTTCATCGAGGAACTGCCGCGTGGCTTCCTTGCGGGCCGCAGCGCCGCCGAAACTGTGCAGCGCTTCCTGCGCGCGGATCTGGTATTCCAGGCCATTGTCATAGGTCATGTCGACCATACGCCGCATCGTCCATTTGGTTGCACGCAGGGCATGCGTATCCTTTTTCTTGAGGGCGTTGCAGATTTCCAGAACGCGGGCCTGCAACTGGTCGGCAGGCACGGCTTCCGTCACCAGCCCCTGTTCCTCGGCCTGCTTGCCGGTGAGGTTTTCCCCCATCATCGCGTGATACATCGCCTTGCGGAAGGGCATGAGTTCCTGCGCCACTTTCGACGCGCCGCCGCCGGGCAGGATGCCCCAGTTGATTTCGGAGAGGCCGAACTGCGCGTCCTCGCTCGCAATCGCGATGTCACAGCCGAACAGCGGGCCATAGCCGCCGCCAAAGCACCAGCCGTTGATCATCGCCACGGTCGGCTTTTCATACCAGCGCAGCCGTTCGAACCAGCCATAGGATTCGCGCTGGCTCTTGCGGATTGCCCCCAGGCCCTGCGCTTCGGTTTCGCGGAAATATTCCTTCAGATCCATGCCCGCGGACCACGCATCGCCCTCGCCGGTCAGCACCAGCACTTTCACATCGTCGCGGAATTCCAGTTCTTCCAGCACCGCCTTCATCCGGCGGTAGAGCTTGGGGCTCATGCAATTGCGCTTTTCCGGGCGGTTGAACCAGACCCAGGCAATATCGTCCTTCACTTCAAAACGGACAGTATCTTCTTCCGGGCGATCGGCAGGTGCGGAATTGGCCATGGCGCTATGCTCCCTTGGTGAACAGGTTTGATAGTTATATCCTATAACAATCCGGATTGCTATGTGCAACAACAAACGCTAGCATGCCCCGATGGACGACACGTTGCGAGACAAACCGGGATATCTGCTACGCCGCGCAGCCTCGGCGGCAACGGCAGAGCTGGCCGGGAAGCTCGACCATCTGGGGCTGCGCCAGGTCGATGCCAGCGTGCTGATCCTGATCGATTCGAACCCGCTCAGCACCGCCAGCGCCATCGGCCGCACGCTCGATATCCAGCGCGCCAATATGGTCCCGCTGCTCAAGCGGCTGGAGGATGCCGGCTGGGTCGAACGCAGCCCGATCGATGGCAAGTCACAGGGCCTCAACCTCACCCCGGCGGGCAGCGCAAAACTGGCCGAGGCCATGGCGGTGATCGAAAGCTTCGAAGCCAGCCTGCTCGCCCGCATCCCGGCGGAACACCGCGATCATTTGCTGCCCGCGCTGCATGCGCTGTGGAATGGTGGGTGAAAGGAGCTATTCTTCGCCCATCCGCAACGCAGCAATAAACGCTTCCTGCGGGATGCTCACATTGCCATATTCCCGCATCCGCGCCTTGCCCTTCTTCTGCTTCTCCAGCAGCTTCTTCTTGCGCGTAATGTCCCCGCCATAGCACTTTGCGGTCACGTCCTTGCGCAAGGCGGCGATGGTTTCGCGGGCGATGATCTTGCCGCCGATGGCGCACTGGAGCGGGATCTCGAACTGGTGTCGTGGGATCTGCTTCTTGAGGCGGACGAGCAGGTTGCGTCCGCGCTGCTCGGCCTTGTCCTTGTGGACGATGACGGAGAGGGCCTCGACGTGGTCGCCGTTGATGAGCACATCGACCTTGGCGAGCCGGTCTTCCTGGTAGCGGGCGATCTCGTAGTCCATCGTGCCGTAGCCGGCGGTGAGGCCCTTGAGCTTGTCGTAGAAGTCGTAGATCAGCTCGGCGAGCGGGATCTCGAAGGTGAGCATGTCGCGCGCGTCGGAGACGAACATCTGGTTGGTGAAGACGCCGCGCCGGTCGAGCGCGAGCTTCATGACGTCGCCGATGTACTGCTTGGGCACCATGACCTCGACCTTGGCGATGGGCTCCTTGATGGCGATGACGGATCCCATATCGGGCAGGTCGGCGGGGTTGTGGACCTCGACCTCTTCGGTCTGGCCTTCTTTGCCGCGGATGTCGACCTTGTAGGACACGGTCGGCGCGGTCTGGACGATCTCGACGTCGCCCTCGCGTTCGAGGCGTTCCTGGATGATGTCCATGTGGAGCAGGCCTAGGAAGCCGCAGCGGTACCCGAACCCGAGCGCCTCGGAGTGCACGGTCTGGAACGTGAAGCTGGCGTCGTTGAGGCTGAGTTTTTCCATCGCCTCGCGGAGGGCCTCGAAGTCGTTGCCCTTCTTGTCGGAGTTGGTGGCTGGGTAGAAGTCGCAGAACACCATCTGCCGCGGCGGCTCGTAGCCCGAGAGCGCCTTCTCGGCGGGGTCGTTGTCGATCGTGATCGTGTCGCCCACGCGCACATCGCCCAGGGTCTTGATCGCGGCGACGAGGTAGCACGTCTCGCCCGGGCCGACTTCCTTGACCTTCTCGGGCTTGGGGCGGTACTTGCCGAGCTCGGTGACGTTGAACGTGCGCCCCAGGCCCATCATGCGGATCTTGTCGCCGACTTTGAGGCGCCCGTCGAAGACCCGGCAGTAGA
>JAGREF010000108.1 GCA_020446665.1 Sphingomonadaceae bacterium | reverse complement strand
GCCGTTTCGCCCGAAAGCGCGGTCAGGTTCGGCTGTGACAGGGTGGTGACCAGGCCAATACGTTCAGCAAGGTCGAAAGCACCCGCGACATCCAGCCCGAACAGCTTGCCAGCAGCCTGAATAGCGGTCTGGCCGGCGTTCTGGGTGAAGTCATACTGCGTACCGCCGACCACGAACTGGCCGGTTGCCGGGTTGAACGGCAGCGAGACCGAGCCAGCCGGAAGGCCGAGAGAGGCCGAGGCATCAAGCACGGGCAGCGAAGACGTGTCGATATTGCCGATATTCACGAAGTCACGACCGCGCGATACGCCGAACAGGAAGCCACTGGTCTGGTCGCGCGAAGCGAGGTTGCCCCCGATTTCGCGAACCAGCGAGCGGCTGACTTCGGCAAAGCGCACCTGCAGGTTCACCTGCAGTGGCGTGTTCATCCTCAGGCGGCTGATGACATTGGTATCTTCACCGACGAAGGCCTTGACCAGACGTTCTGCCTCGGCCGCATCTTCCGGCGCAGCCACGGTGCCGGTCAGCAACACGGTGTTGCTGCCCATTGTGGCAACCGAGATCTTTGCTTCCGGCATTGCCAGAGTCAGCATCTGGTCGATGCTGCCAATGTTAGAACCAACGCGGACGTTGGCGGACCAGATAATGTCACCAGCTGCGTTGCTGGCGTATACGGTGGTTTCACCGCCGGCCTTGCCCATCAGATAGAGCTGGCGGGTCGATTTCACCTGCACATCCGCAATCTCTTCATTGGCGATGAACACATCGGTCATGGTGCCGGGCACGTTGACCAGTTCACCGCGGCCGATGGACAGGACGATATCCTGGCTGGGGCGCACAGTGTTCTGCGCGTTTGCAGTGGTCGCCGGGACGCCGGAAAGTGGCGCGAAGGCGATGCTGGCCAGCAGCAATTTGGCAGTAAGGCGACGCTTCATGGTCTTGCCCCTCAGGTTGGATTCGGCAGCCGGTTGGCGGTTCGGGAAAGTGTGAATGCTCAGCATGACGTTACCCCGCGATCAGCATGGCACCGGTGGCGGCGGGCACAGTACGCCCTGCCTCACCCATGCCCTTGGCGCTTTGTTGCAGCGTAGCGGTGCCCGCCTTGCTGATGGTGACACTGGTGGTGTTCTTGCCACGGGTGACATTGACCACCGGCCCAGCGGGAGCCTGCGGCGCCGCTGTGTTCGGGCGACCGGCTTCGCGCGGTTCGTATGACGGAGCAGCGGCGGCCTGAGGCTGCGGCTTGGCGACATCGCTGCGCTGGAAGCGCGACACATCACCACCGGTCACGAAAGTGGACGGGCCATCATTCGGCAGGTTCAGCGCTTCCTGCAGCAGGCGTTCCTCTTCCTCGCGGCTCGCGCCTTCGGGGATCTTCACCTTGCCGGAAGCAATGGCGTTTTCGAGTTCGGACTGGTTGTCCGCGATGGAACGCAGCGACAGGCTGAGCGTGCCGATGGTCTGTGCAACAGCAACCTTTTCCGCGATCTTCGGCGTCACTTCGAGAGTAACCGTGCGGAAGGCGCGGACCACGGTGCGGCCATCGACAGTTTCCTGAGTGGTGGACTGGTCAGTTGCCAGCACGCGAAGGTTACGCAGGATGGTTTCCGAGGTCTTCAGCGAGTCGCCTTCGCTCTTGACCGTCTGAGTCAGAACGAGATCGACGCGGTCACCCGGGAAGACAAAGCCACCGACGCCGGTCTTGGCCGAAACCGGCACTGTAACAGCGCGCATGCCCGGGCCGAGTGCAGCAGCCAGGAAGCCACGGTCGCCCGGGCTCACCAGCGAGCCTTGCGTTACCGGCTCACCCGCAGTGATCGGGTGACGCACAACTGTGCCGAGAAGCTGGCCGATATCGGATTCACCGTCGAGGAAATAGGCATCCTGCACCAGCTCTTCCGGCCATTGCTGGAAACCGATGGCATCGGCGGTGATGATCGTGCCGGTCGGCAGGCCGCGTTGTGCGACCAGAACCTTCGGACCCTGCGGCACCGGCGGTGCAGCTTCGACAACCGGCGCAGATGCCCCGGCAAACATGCTCCGCGCGGCAAGGGCGGTGCCGATTGCAATAACCAGCGCGCCAACCAGCAGTATCAGCTTCTTCCTGTCCATGGCTTTTCAAGCCCCCTTAAATCAGCCCCGCAAACATTGCGGGCAGGTATGGTTTTCATCCTTACGAGCGGAACGGTTAAAATCAGGTTCACCCAGCCAGCGATGCAGTTTGGTTTGCGGCGGGGAGGTAATGTGTGCCCAGCACCCACAGCCCGGCTGTGGCGATGGCAACGCCATAGGGAATGGCCAGCTTGTCGCGCTGGCGGCGCATGATGTGCCAGCCGCCCATGGCAATGGTCAGAACACCGCCGACCAGCGCCATCATCAGCAACAGGCGGAGGAACCATTCAGGTTCGATCCACAGAGCGAGCGCAGTCAGCAGCTTCACATCGCCGCCGCCCATCGCGCCCATGGCGAACAGACCGGCAAAAACGGCAAAGGCCGCCAGCGCCACGCCGAACTGCATGGCCACATCCGGCCACAGGTCGAGCCCGGCAGACCACCAGAACAGGGGCGCCGACAAAGCAATGGCGGCATTCAGCCAGTTATCAATCTGACGCCGACGCATATCGGTGAAAGCGGCGAAAAGCAGCGCGATTGCCAAGCCTGCCAGCAATCCGTAGTGGATATATTCACTTACCATGTAAGCCCCCAAAGGTCCTATGGAGGCTGGTGCTACAGTGTTCTGCTTACCAAAAAGTAACCAAGGCCGGGAGGTTGGAATTAGCCAAGCAGAGCAAGCAGAAGCCGGACCGATCAACCGCAGGGCCATTCCGCCTGCGGCACAGGAAGGTAAATGGCTTGCGGCCGATGGTCATGCGATCCGCCGGATCGACTGGCCCGGCGCGTCGGGCGCTGGCGCAGCGCGCGGCTCCATCCTGTTCATGGCCGGGCGCGCCGATGGCTATGAGAAATATCTTGAGTGCCTGGAACAATGGCACCGTGCAGGCTGGCGGGTGACCGCCGCTGATTGGCGCGGGCAGGCCGGTTCCGGGCGTCTGGGTAATGATCCCTATACTGGCCATATTGATGATTTCAGTACCTGGGTGAATGACCTCGCTGCGCTGTGGAGCGATTGGAAAGCTGCGACTCCGGGGCCGCATGTGCTCGCCGGGCACTCCATGGGCGGACATATCTCCTTGCGCACTCTCGCAGAGCGCAAGGTGGACCCCGCAGCGGCTTTCTTTACCGCCCCGATGCTTGGTCTTTACGGTCAGCCGCTGCCCTATGCAGCCATGCACGAAGTCGCCAAATTTATGTGCAAGCTGGGCGATCCCATGCGTCCGGCATGGAAATGGAGCGATGATCCGCATGAGCTGCCCGCTGGCCGCACGGCGTTGCTGACGCATGATGCGGAGCGCTATTCCGACGAAGGGTGGTGGCGGCGTGAGCGGCCCGAACTGATCATGGGGCCGGGCAGCTGGGGCTGGCTCGAACGCGCCTATGCCTCCATGCGCAGCCTGTATGAACCCGGCGTGCTGGAAGCGGTGACGGTGCCGGTGCTGATTCTCTCTGCCCTGCATGACAAACTCGTTTCCGCGAAAAAGACGGCTGAATGCGCGTTGCGGATGCCGGATTGCGAGCTGATCGAATTTGGCGAAGAATGCTATCACGAGATCCTGCGCGAAGAAGATGCTGTGCGTGACCGGGCTATGGCCTCTATCGCTGAGTTCCTGGACAGGGTAGCGCCCGCCGGATGAGCAATCAGCCAGAGTTTGATTTCCTCATTGTTGGTGCTGGAATGGCGGGGGCCAGCCTCGCTGCAGAGCTGTCTGCCCATGCCCGCGTGATCTTGATCGAGGCAGAGGATCGCCCCGGTTATCACGCTACTGGCCGCTCTGCTGCCTTCTGGACGGAAAGCTATGGCGGGCCGCAGGTCCAGCCGCTTACGACTGCCTCCGGACCATGGCTGCAGGACCATGGCTTCCTCGCTCCGCGTGGTGCTCTGACGCTGGCGCGGGAAGAGCAGGCGGATGAGCTGGACGCTTTCGTGCAGGGATTCCGATCGGCTGGCGTAGAGGTTGAAACGCTTGACCGTGACGCAATTGAGCGGCGCTTGCCCGGTGTCTCGCCGCAATGGCAGCTGGCCGCGTTCGAGCCCGATTGCTGTGACATTGATGTGGCCGGGCTCCACGCCCATTACCTTGCGGCCTTGCGCAAGGGCGGAGGGCAGCTGCGGCTGCGCGCACCGCTGGTGCAGGCTGCGCGCAATGGTCCGGGATGGCGGGTCGAGCTGGCCGATGGTCAGGTGATCCGCTGCGAAACGCTGGTCAATGCCGCCGGGGCCTGGGCGGATCAGGTCGCGCAGCGCGCCGGGATCGCCCCGCTCGGCATCCAGCCCATGCGCCGCACGGTCGCGCAATTGCGCACAGCCCCTGCCGCTTCTGCCAGCCTTCCGCTGGTGCTCGATATTGGCGGTGACTTTTACTTCAAGCCGGAAAATGGTCGTCTCTGGCTCAGTCCGCATGACGAAACGCCCAGCGCAGCTTGCGATGCAGCGCCAGAAGAGATTGACGTGGCGCTGGCAATCGACCGGTTCCAGCAGGTCGTGGACTGGCGGATCGAAGCGGTTGAACATCGCTGGGCCGGGCTGCGCAGCTTCGCGCCGGACCGGTTGCCGGTCTATGGCCGCGACTCGGCGGAGCCGCAGTTTGCATGGTTTGCAGGGCAAGGTGGCTTTGGCATCCAGACAGCCCCGGCTGCTGCCATGCTCGCAGCCGCGCAGCTGCTGGAACGGGCCCAACCCGACATGCTGCGCGATATTGATGCAGGAATTTACAGCCCTGATCGGTTTGCAGCCAGAATTTAGCCAATCGCCTCTGGTCAAAGCGCCCATCCCGCAATAGCTTGTCTGCCAAGCAACCGCCCGGTCGGGCGGTGCCTGTTACGTCTAACGACATGCCAAAGAGGAGCAATCGCATGGCGCACAAGTTCGAAATCTACAAAGACAATGCCGGTGAATACCGCGTCCGCTTCAAGTATAATTCGGAAGTGATGTTCTCCACCCAAGGCTATTCCCAGAAGTCCTCCGCGCAGAATGCGATTGACTCGATCAAGAAGAACGGCCCGGGTGCCGAGGTCGAAGATAACAGCTGATCGCCAGACCAGTCTGTCGGAACAGGAAAGAAGCTCCGGCCACCGCGCCGGAGCTTTTCGCACGCGGCCTAGAGATCAACCCCGCTGGCAATGGCTTCCAGCTTTCTGATCCGTTCTTTCAGGTCGGAAATTTCGATCCGGGCGCCGCCCATGGCGACGCCACCTTCGATTTCGCGCGGGGCCTTGTCCAGCTCGCGCTCTTTCAGTGCCAGCCAGCCCTGCCAGCCGCGCAAGGTCGCCAGCGATACGATGGCGATGGCCAGCAGGCCCGCGGCAGAAACGATCAGTTGTTCAACCATTGCAGTTTCCTCCCTGCGCTCTGGCCTGCCTGAATTATTTGTCCCTGAGCTGCTCGATTTCAGCAGCGATCTGCTTTGCGTCACGGTCGCTGGTGGCGATGCGTTCCAGCACATGGATGCGTTCGCGCAGATCCTCGACCTCACGCTCCAGTTCCTTCTCGCGCGGGGTGTGGCCAACCGCGTTGCCCTCGCGATCGCTGGCAAAGCCATTCCGCGCGTCATAGCGCGCGCGCATCACGCGGCTGAAGGCGACGATCCCCACGATCAATACGACGGCGATGGCCCAGCTGTTCATTGCACCTTCTCCTTGCCATCCAGCAGCCGCTCAATTTCATGGGTCAGCTGGAAGCCGCTATCGGTTACGATCCGCTCGACATTGTTGAGCCGATCCTTGAGCGAGCCAAGCTCCGCGCGCAGCTGGGCATTTTCCTGCGTCAGCAAGGAAACGCGCTCTGCCGTCTGTGCGTCGCTTGATGGTTTGAGCGACTGGCCCCACATGCCTTCCAGCGGGTAGCCATTCTTGATCTTGAGCCGTGTCGTGTGGACCGAGGCGAGGATGCCTGCGCCGCCAAGAGCAAATGCTCCGGCAATGATCCAACCGATATAGGGCAGGATATCTGCGACTTCCATCACACGCGCTCCTTGCTGGCGATGTTCAGCGGCATGCCGCTGCCTGCTTCATCCACCCGGCGCTGATCGCGCAGGGCCTCGATCTGTGTAGCCACGTCATAGCCCTTGTCGGTGACGATCCGTTCCAGCACGCGCACCCGGTCTTCCAGCTGCTGCACCTTGCTCGCATATTGCGCGGCGCGTTCGGCAGTATGCTCTGCCGTGCTGCTAACCTGCATTTCAGCGATCTTCTGTTTGTGTTTGGCCCATATCCCCATCAGCGGAATGCCAAAGATCATTACCACTGCGACAAGGCCGATGATCTCACCCATTGTTCAATCCTCCCAGAATTTCAGATCAGCGCAGCCGCTCGATTTCAGAGTTCAGGCGCGGATTGCTGGAGACGTAATAGGCCTCCACTTCGGCCAGGCGCCGGTCGATATCACGCATCTTGCCGCGGATTTCCCGAGCCGAGCGGCGCGGGTTCTGGCGCACGCCCTGCCAATATTGTTGTTCCTGCTTGTCGGTATAGAGCTCGGTCGGCTTCTTGTTCAGCAGCAAGCCCATGATGAAATAGGGCAGCAGCAGCATGAAGCCGGTGGCAAAATTGGCGGCGATGAAGCCCAGCCGCACCCACAGCGCATTGACCCCGGTATAGTCCGCTATCCCCGCGCAGACGCCCATCAGTTTGGAGTTCTGCTTATCGCGGTAAAGTGTCGTGTGCCTGCCGGCCATTATCGTGCCCCCTTCTTGTCTGCGAGCAGGCGATCCAGCTCGCGCAAATCTTCCTTATGTGCGTCAATATCATGGACCAGCCGGGCCGGTTTGAAGTCCGGATTGTCGCTGGCCACCAGCCGCTCGACCGTATCCATCCGGTCATCCAGACGCCGGGCGAGCTGATAGAGTTCTTCCAGCAGATTTTCGTCATCCGGGGTGATGCTGGCTGATGTCTTCCACTTGGTGACGTGATGGAGAATTAGCCATGGCAGGCCGAGAACGATAATTGCTGCAATAAGAGCGTCTTCCACGGATCAATCCTCCTGCTTCGTGGCGTCGCTGCCGTCAGCTTCCTTGCCGAGGCCCAGGGCGCGCTTCATATCTTCGAGTTCGCTGTCGATCTTGTCAGAGCCTGCCAGCGCGTTGATCTCGTCCGCGAGGGAGAGCTGGCCGTTGCCGCCTTCGGCAATGCTCAGCGCTTCGGCGCGGCCTTCTGCATAATCCACGCGGCGCTCCATCTGGTCGAAGCGGGCGAGCGCTTCATCGGTGCGTTCGGTGGACATCAGCGTGCGCAGCTTCACGCGGTTTTCCGCGCTTTCCAGCCGCGCTGCGATGGCCGTCTGGCGGCTGCGTGCTTCGCGCAGACGGTTCTGCAGCTTGTGGATGTCGTCTTCATAGGCGCGCAAGGCATCGTCCAGCACGGCAATCTCTGCCTTCAACTGGTCGGCCATGTCTGCCGCCTTCTTCTTTTCCACGAGCGCGGCGCGGGCGAGGTCTTCGCGGTCCTTGCTCAGCGCCAGCTGCGCTTTCTCTGCCCAGTCGGCCTGGAGCCGCTCCAGCTTCACCACATGGCGGTGCATTTCTTTCTGGTCGGCAATGGTGCGGGCCGCACTGGCGCGCACTTCCACCAGGGTTTCTTCCATCTCCATGATGATCATGCGGATCATTTTTTGCGGGTCGTCAGCCTTATCCAGCATATCGTTGAAATTGGCGGCGATGATGTCACGCGTGCGGCTGAAGATGCCCATCAAAGGTGCTCCGTTGGAGAAGAGTTCGTTGAATTTTTCCGCGGCCTGATCCTGCAAATCCTGCAGGCGGTCGCGGCGGGTTTCCTGCGTCGGAGTGGGGCTGCGACGCAAGCGTTCAATTTCAGCATCCAGCCGCGACAGGTTGCTGGAGATCGGACGGACCGGAGCACGGCCAGCGCTGCCTTCAGCGTCCAGACCGTGGTGACGAGCAAGGGGGGGCTCGCGCTCCGGCCCGACTGGACCCAGTGTGTTATGATCAGTGGGGCGGGTCATGCCAGTTCCACGGCCTCGACCGGCATGGCGGCCGCAAAAGCGGGCGATGCCTGCATTTGCGTGCTGAGCGCGACAAAGGCCATCATCGCGGCAATGCTCGCGAGCGCGGCCTGACCCAGTCTGCTCTGGAAAAAGCGGCGGTTGTACATGGTCTTTATTCCTTCTGAATGGTCTCGCCCATGGGCTTGACCACCACTTTGCAACCCCCGTGCCAAATTGTGAAACTGGCTGTTTTCTGGGCAATTGGAGGAATTCTACGAACGACATGTTGGTTTCGATTGCCAATATTCGGGAAATTTCACTATATTCCGGATCAATGGAGCGCGGCACGCAATTCATCGGCCAGTCCGGGGCCTTTCTCGACGCGGTGGAGCGCGCCAGCCGCGCTGCGCCGATGGCGCGCCCGGTGCTGGTGATCGGCGAACGCGGTACCGGCAAGGAACTGATTGCAGAGCGCCTGCACCGTCTCTCTACCCGCTGGGATGGGCCGCTGGTCATCATGAATTGTGCTGCCTTGCCGGAAACGCTGATCGAAGCGGAATTGTTCGGCCATGAAGCCGGAGCCTTCACCGGTGCTACCAAAGCGCGGGCCGGAAGGTTCGAGGAAGCCGACGGAGGCACGCTATTTCTCGACGAACTGGGCACCTTGTCCATGGCCGCGCAGGAACGGCTGCTGCGCGCGGTGGAATATGGCGAGATTACCCGTATCGGCTCGTCCCGCCCGATCCGCGTGGATGTGCGGATTGTCGGCGCGACGAATGAAGATCTGCCGGCCAAGGCCGCGCGTAATGAATTCCGCTCCGACCTGCTCGACCGGCTGTGTTTCGAAGTCATCACCCTGCCGCCCTTGCGCGTGCGTGAAGGCGATGTGGAAGTGCTGGCGCAATATTTCGGGCGCCGCATGGCGACTGAGCTGGGCTGGGAAGAATGGCCCGGCTTCGCCCCCCATATCGCCCGCCAGCTGGAGGAATATGCCTGGCCCGGTAATGTGCGCGAATTGCGCAAT